>JANYJD010000095.1 GCA_025358555.1 Rhodoferax sp. | reverse complement strand
CCTCAAAGCACCTGGGCACATTGCCGAATCACCACGCTTTCTTTCGCGGGATATAGACGCTGATTGTGTGAAGGCCCGTGCGAGCCGATGCGATGTCCGCATGCAACATGGCGCAGACGCTGCGACCTGACAAGCCCGATGCGGGGGAGGTCGCCACGCACTGAGACGTTTCAAACCACGCTTGCCCCACAACGGTCTGCATCCCCCAGGGGGCCAGCCGAAGATCAATCGCGTTCAAAATCTGGTGGCATCACGAACAACTGCGCATTGCGCGTCGTTGAATGCCTGATCTAGCCACCCAAGCGGCCTTCACAGGCCGCCCGCCGCAGCCGAATTCTCGGATCAATCTACAGCGGCTTTTACCCGTTCACACCCACTGCACACACCCTCACCGGGCCTGTCCGACAAACGGACAGACAAGCGGCGAAGCGCGATCTATCCTTATTCGTTGGGCGTCACTGAAGGCGTTGCCACTGGCCGACAGAGCCTTCCGAGTACACCGTTTCACTCGGCAACGTTGCCTGGTGGTGGAAGGTGAGTTCAACGACTTCAGTCGGCCCCTTCAAAGTACCCGACAACGGAATAAATGTTTCGGAGCTTCTCTGCGCAGGGCGTCCCTGATGGTGACGGGCTGCACCAGAGTTGCAGAAGGTCACCTCCATAGATGCACTCGGGTTAGCTTGCAGGAGGCCGACAAGTGGCACACGAAGAACGTAGACCTTTCCCGCCGCTGCGTAGCGAGCAATGTGGTTTCGACCCGAACGGACTGGGCCAGACGCTGTGCCAGCCCAAAGAAACACCCGTGAATTGAGTTCGTCTACGAAGTCGTCGATGCTGTACCCAACCGGCAACGCCAAGCTTCCCGGCGCAAGTGGCCGATGGTCACGTACCTCAATTCGCTGACCATCAATCACCACTTGGGACGTATGCTGTCGTCGGCCCCTAAGCAAGTGAGCATGAGGCGTTCCCGCGAGCAGGGTGCTTGCTGACTTTAGTGTGCGAGAGATACAAATTGAGTTGAAATTGACGGCGCTGCAGACGTGATATGCGAAGGGGCGTAGTGCACAGAGACTGCTTGACGTGAAGGGCATGGTGCGTGTGACGACTAACGATAAACCATGTTGGACTGAACCGCCTGCTGAGGCAGTCGCGATAGGGGTTTGTAAGCTTCACCCCATTTGTTGATTCAGATTATCACCGGGCTTGCGGTGATTCCCGTCAGTCAAAATGCTGGCGAACCGGCACGGTACCCGTCCAACACGGCGCAGCGAAGGCGTGTCACGTTACCCCAGCCGGGTCTGCCCAACACAGCGCGCATCGCCACCCCCAGCTTCTTGCTCTGCGATGCCAAACCGTGCACATGCCCGATCTGTGGGTGGTGGACTGCAGGGCCGTGGGCGACGGCCAGCAGGCGCTGGGCTACCTTGCGCGCTATCTGTACCGGGGTGTCATCTCTGCGCGCGACATTCTGCGCTGCAAGGACGGGCAGGTGACCTACCGCTGGCCCGCTGAAAGCCCTTGGGCAGCACATGCTGCAGCACCAACCACAAGAAGTCGGCCCCAGGCAGGGTTCGGGTCGCGGGCCTGCCGGTCTTGGCATCGCGCCAGCGGTAGGTCACCTGCCCGTCCTTGCAGCGCAGAATATCGCGCTCAGAGATGACACCCCGGTACAGATAGCGCCCCAGGTAGCCCAGCGCCTTCTGCCCGTCACCAACCGCCTTGCAGTCCACCACCCACTGCTGCGGCAAGTTGGACGGCAGCGCCAAGCCGGCTTCGGTGAGTGCCGCCTGGCACTTGGCCGCAAACACTTTGGCCAAGGCTTTTTGGTTGAAGAGATAGCCGCCACGCGCTGGCTCACGGCTGCCCGGTGTCTTGCCCAGCTTCACCTTGGTGCGCCACAGCCGCTGTTTGGCGTCAAACGCAGCAGCCGGCAGGCACACATGCACGTGCGGATGAAACCCCAACTGCCGGTTGTGCGTGTGCAGCACCGCCACCGCGCCGGGCGTGCCCGCCAGGTGTCGGTCATTCTGGCTGAAGGTCTTGAGCGT
>JANYJD010000093.1 GCA_025358555.1 Rhodoferax sp. | reverse complement strand
GCTGACAATGTGCCCCGCGTCGTGATGACTTCCGGGTCCAGCGCCACCTCAATCAACGTGCCTTGCGGGCGCTCCATCGCCGCCAGCAACTGGGCTTCAAACTCTTCGGTTTTGCTAATTTTCACACCCGCGTAGCCATAGGCCCGCGCCAACGCGGCGAAGTCAGGATTGACCAACGCCGTTCCTGCCACGTGCTGCGGGTAATCGCGCTCCTGGTGCATGCGGATGGTGCCGAACATGCCGTTGTTGAGCAGCACGATGATGGTTTTGGCGCCGTATTGCGTGGCGGTGGCCAGTTCCTGGCCGTTCATCAAGAAGTCGCCGTCACCGGCCATCGTCAGGACGATACGGCCCGTGGTGATGGCCGCTGCAATTCCTGCGGGCACGCCGTAGCCCATCGAACCATTGGTCGGAGCCAACTGCGTTTTGAAGCCGCGCGCGAGCCCGTGGTGCTTGAAGAAGCGGTGCACCCAGCTCGCAAAATTGCCTGCGCCGTTGGTCAGCACGGCATCGGCGGGCAAATGCTTTTGCAGCGTCACCACGATGGCGGGCATGTCGATATCGCCGGGCAGCTTCTGCGGCACCATGTTGGCCAGGTAATCGGCGTTGCAAGCTTGCGTCCACGCTTCCCATGGCAGTGCCATCGGTGCGCTCAGCACCTCCAGCGAACGCGCGGCCGCGTTCATGGTGGATTGAATTGCCAAGTCGGCCTGGTAAACCCGGTTGAGCTCCTCGGCGCTGGCGTGGAAGTGCACCAGCTTCTGCTTTGGCTTGGGCGCTTGCAGCCAGCCGTAGCCGCCTGTGGTCATCTCGCCCAGGCGTGGGCCGATGGCGATGATCAGATCGCTTTCTTTGAGGCGCTGAACCAGTTTGGGATTGATGCCAATGCCCACGTCGCCCGCGTATTGCGGGTGAAAATTGTCAAACGTGTCCTGGAAGCGGAAGGCGTTGCCCACCGGGAGCCGCCAGTTCTCCGCAAAGCGCTGCAACGCCTGGGCGGATTGGGGCGTCCAGCCCCCGCCGCCTGCAATAACCATGGGACGCTCTGACTTTAGTAGCATCTCACGCAGGTAGCGCAAGGACCCTGGGTCGCTCCATGCCTCTACCGCGTCCACGCGAGGCAACGCCTGCGGCATGTCGCCCGATGCATGGGCGGTGACGACGGATGCCAGCATGTCCTCAGGCAAGACCAGCACCACCGGGCCGGGGCGGCCATTCATGGCGGTGGCAAAGGCGCGCGCCACGTATTCGGGGATGCGCCGCGCATCGTCAATCCGCTCCACCCGTTTGGCCATGCCCCCGGTGCTGGGGCCAAAGAAGCTCAAATAGTTGACCTCCTGGAAGGCCTCGCGATCCCGCGTGTCGCTGGCCACGTCACCCACAAACAAAACCATCGGCGTCGAGTCCTGAAACGCCGTGTGCACGCCAATCGACGCATTGGTGGCGCCGGGGCCGCGCGTCACAAAGCACACGCCTGGGCGGCCCGTCAGCCTGCCATGCGCCTCGGCCATGTAGGCGGCCCCGCCTTCCTGGCGGTTGATGATGAACTTGATCTGGCCGGCATGGGCATGAAAACCATCCAGCACTGCCAGGTAGCTTTCGCCGGGCACGCCAAACGCGTGGGTGACGCCTTGGGCGATCAGGCATTCGACCAGCAAGTGGCCGCCGATTTTGGGGGAAGTTGAGGGGGTCATGCACAGTATTGTGCCGCCAGTGTGCTGCCGGTGGCGGCAGGATTGACCATCTGCGAATATAGTGTTGGATCAACACCGATGAGGCCTTGCCTGTGACGACCACAACTTCCACCCAAAACGAAACCCAACCTGACATCCCCAGCAACACGCAGGCCCGCTTCGGCAGCGGCAAAGACGTGCGCCGCGTTGAAGACGACCTGCTGCTCAAAGGCCAGGGCCAGTTCACCGATGACGTGATGCCTGACCAGCAGGCGCGGCTGCTGTTCTTGCGCTCGCCCTACCCGCACGCCCGCATCAAGTCGATTGACACCCGCGCGGCGCTGGGCATGCCGGGCGTCCTGCAGATCACCACGGGCGCAGACCTGGTCAAGGCCGGTGTGAAACCCATGCCCGGCGTGGCCGGCGTCAAGCGCGCCGATGGCACGGATGCCCGGTCCGCCCCGCGCCATGCGCTGGCCCATGAGCGCGTGCGCTTCGTGGGTGAAGCGGTAGCCGCCATCGTGGCCGAAACACTGGAGCAGGCGCGCAACGCCGCCGAGGCCATTTCAATCGACTATGACGAACTGCCGATGGCGGTGCACCTGGACGACGCCACCGCGCCCGGCGCGCCGCTGCTGTGCGAGGAGTTGGGCGACAACTACGCGGCTGAAATGCGCCATGGCAATGCAGCAGCCACCGCCACCGCCTTTGCCAGCGCCAAACACCTGGTCAAGCTCAAGCTGCACAACCAGCGGCTGTCTGCCCTTTCACTGGAACCCCGCACGGTGCTGGACAGTTTTGACGTGGCCACGGGCCGCCTGACCATCCGCATGAGCACGCAAATGCCTTCCGGCCTGCGCGACACCGTGTGCGACGTGCTGGGCGTGCCCAAGGACAAGGTGCGCACGGTGGTGGGCGAGGTGGGTGGTGGCTTTGGCATGAAAACCGGCGCCTACCCCGAGGATGTGGTGGTGGCCTTTTGCGCCCGCGCACTCAAGCGGCCGATTAAATGGGTGGCTGAGCGCGGCGAAGAATTTTTGTCAGCGGGCCATGGCCGCGACTCTGAAGCCGTGGTCGAAATGGCACTGGATGAAAGCGGCAAAATCCTGGCGCTGCGTCTGGTAGGCCTGGCCAACGTCGGCGCTTATGCCACGGGTACCGGGGTTTACATCGGCCTGCTGATTGGCCCGTGGGTGCAAACCAGCGTCTATGACATTCAAACCATTGACCTGCACTACAAGGCGGTTTTGACCAACACCGCCCCCATTGGCGCGTACCGCGGGGCCGGCCGGCCAGAAGCCATTTTCATCATCGAGCGGATGATGGACGAAGCCGCGCGCCAGATTGGCATGGACCGCATCGCATTGCGCCGGCGCAACTTCATCCGGCCCGGGCAGATGCCCTACACCAACCCCATGGCCCAGGTGTATGACACCGGCAAGTTTGAACACGTGATGAATCAGGGACTGGCACTGGCCGACTGGGGCGGGTTTGATGCGCGTGCGGCTGCCTCAAAAGCCCACGGCAAACTTCGCGGCTTGGGGATAGCCACCTTTCTGGAGTGGACCGGCGGCAACGTGTTTGAAGAACGCGTCACCGTGGCAGTCAAGCCCGAAGGCATCATTGAAGTCTATTCAGCCGTGCAAGGCATGGGCCAGGGCATCGCCACCACATTGGCGCAGCTGGTAGTGGATGCGTTTGGCGTGCCAATCGACAAGGTGCGCATTGTGATGGGCGACACCGACCGCGGCACCGGGTTTGGCAGCGCCGGGTCACGTTCGATCTTTACCGGCGGCTCGGCCGTGCGGGTGGGCTCAGAGCGCACCATTGATGCCGCCAAACTGCTGGCCGCGAAGGAACTGGAGGTGGCAGCAGAAGACGTCACCTACGCCGATGCCAGTTTCAGGGTCAAAGGCACAGATATCAAGCTTGATTTGTTTGCACTGGCGGCGCGCCAGAGCGAGAAGCAGATTTTCATGGAGTCCACCAGCGCGGCATCGGGCCCCACATGGCCCAATGGCTGCCATGTCTGCGAGATCGAGATTGACCCGCAAACCGGCCACATTGACGTGGTGTCTTATATATCTGTCAACGACGTGGGCCGCGTCATCAACCCGATGATCGTGCGCGGCCAGCTCGATGGTGGCGCGGTGCAGGGCATTGGCCAGGCGCTGTGCGAGCATCTGCTATACGACCGCGAGACCGGCCAGCTGGTGACAGGCAGCCTGATGGACTACTGCGCGCCGCATGCCGACATCATCCAGAGCTTCAAAAACGAAATGGACCAGTCCACGCCGTGCCTGAACAATATTCTGGGCGTGAAAGGCGTGGGTGAGCTGGGCACCATCGGGGCCACGCCTGCCGTGGTGAATGCGGTAGCCGATGCCTTCGCCCGCAACGGCATGGCCGCCAAAACAACTCTGCTGCAAATGCCGCTGACGCCATCGCGTGTGTGGGAAATGATGCTGCCTAGCTGAACACCTAATTGGGGTCAGATTCCAATTATGTATGCCTCGTCTGCATAGTTAATTGGAATCTGACCCCAATTAAAAATTTTGGTAACCAAAATCACCACTGAACCGCGGCCAGAACCGTCCCCGGAACAACGCTACGCATGGGTCGTCGTCTGGGGCGCTTTCTTCAGCATGGCGGTGATCTTTGGCGTGGTGTATTCATTCGCCGCGTTGTTTGAGTCTTTTGCGGCCGAGTTTTCTGCGCAGCGCGCCGACGTGTCGATGGTGTTTGGCATCTGCGGCTTGATCTACTTTGTGCTGGGTGTGGGGGGCGGCATTCTGGCGGACCGGTTTGGCCCGCGCGTGGTGTGCTCAAGCGGCATGCTGTGCATCGCAGCGGGTCTGCTGGCCACGAGCTTTGCAACCTCCATGAGCGCGGTGTACCTCACTTACGGAGTTGGCATCGGCATTGGCGTCGCGCTGGTGTACACGCCGTCCATCGCCTGCGTGCAGCCCTGGTTCACCACACGGCGCGGCTTGGCGGCAGGCATTGCGAGTTCAGGCATTGGCGCGGGCACGGTGGTGGTGCCGCTGCTGGCCACCAGCGCGATTGCGCTCTTGCAGTGGCGCGGGGCGCTGCGTGTGATGGCGCTGGCAGTGCTGCTGCTGGGCGTCTGCGCGACCTATGTCCTGAAGCGGGCTCCTGCGCCCGCCTCACCTTGCGGCATGGCAAACGGCTCAGTCACAGGAGGTGGCCCACAGGTCATCCCCGGAGCCACTCTGGGCCAGGCGCTGCGGGACCGCCGTTTCTGGTGGTTTTACCTGTTCACTGTGGCCGCTGCGCCCACCATGTTCATCCCGTTTGCCCACTTGTCGGCCAGTGCGCGGGACTTGGGCCTGACGGACGCGCGCGCCGTGGGCCTGGTGGGCCTAATCGGCATCGGCAGCCTGGTTGGCCGCTTCGCTATTGGCGCGCTGGCCGACCGCATTGGCCGCACCCTCACGCTGGCGCTGATGCAGGCTTCCATGGCCGTGTCGTATTTGCTGTGGCTGGCATCAGGCGGCTACCCGGCGCTGGCCATTTTTGCGGTGTGGTTTGGCTTGAGCTATGGTGCCATTGTGTCGCTGATGCCGGCCATCTGCATGGACCTGTTTGGCGCGCGCGCGGTGTCCAGCATTGTCGGCACGCTATACAGCGGTGCGGCGCTGGGCAACCTGCTGGGGCCCGTGGTGGCAGGGGCTGTGTTTGATCGGGTGGGCTCGTACTCACCGGTGATTTGGGGCTGCATGGCGCTGTCTTTGGTGGCGGGCGCGGCGTCGGTTCAGATTGTGCGCGCTGGCGCAAGGGGCTACTGAAAACGCATCAGAGCGGCATCGCCACGCCGCACCGCCAGCACTGCGAAAAGCCGCCCTCCACCAGTTCGCCGCACACGCACAGCCAGCGGTGCTGCGGCACATGCTGCAAGTCATGCAACAGCGTTTTGGCGCGCGCCTCCTGCTCGGGGTGCCTGATCCATACCTCAGGCAGGCACTGGTCGGGCGGCAACTCCCCCATCATGCCGCCAAGGTACTGGCGCTGTACGCTGGCCACAATGCCCTCATCGCCCAACGCATCGGCCCACAGCGTGGCGATAGCGAGATTGGGGGCTTGAGTCAGGCGCAGCATGCTAGATTGAGTATAGGCATTGGCGTCTGCGCAGGATGGGCGCGCCCGGGCGCACTCTAACGCGACAAATTGCACAGCTAAGATGGCGGACCATTCCGGGCAATCCGCCCACAAACGCTCCATGCCCCTGTCCCTCATCCAGCACCCTGACGGCCACCACCGCTGCTCCTGGTGCAACCACGGCGAAGCCTTTACCGACTACATCCGCTACCACGACGCCGAATGGGGCCAGCCGGTAGCCGACGAGCGCCGCCTGTTCGAAAAGATCACGCTGGAGGGTTTCCAGTCAGGCCTGAGCTGGATCACCGTGCTGCGCAAGCGGGACCGGTTTCGTGAGGTGTTTGCAGGTTTTGATTTTGAGAAGGTCGCGCGATTTGGCGCGCCCGACATCGAGCGCCTGGTGCTGGACGCAGGCATCATCCGCCACCGGGGGAAAATCGTCTCAGCCATCAACAACGCCCAGCGCGTCTGCGACTTGATGGACGGCCATGGCCCCGGCGCATTGGCAAAACTGGTGTGGTCCCACGAACCAAGCGCCAAAAGCAGACCCAAGAAAATCACGCCTGCACTGGCTGGCACCCTCAGTCAAACGCCCGAGTCGCAGGCCTTGAGCAAAGCCTTGAAAAAACTGGGATTCAGCTTTGTCGGCCCCACGACAATGTACGCCTTCATGCAGTCCATGGGTGTGGTGAACGACCATCTGCACGGCTGCCACGCGCAGAAGAATGTGGAGGCGGCGCGTAAAGAGTTTGTGCGGCCTTAAACGCGGCTCATACAGTTATTTTTCGATTTCTAACTATAAAAAATGCCTCTAGCCCTTGTCCATACTGCATAACCAGCTACTATTTATGTAGTAATTAATTTGTCCGCATGTAAAGTTTTGGAAACGGTGGCTGAGACGAAACTACGCCAGCGCGGATGCTGTACCTCCGGTCTCGCTGCCGAGTGACTCAGCCCCCTTGTAGCAGGCACTTGATATTCCTCCTTCTAAACCACGCCCGGCATCGATGCCGGGCGA
>JANYJD010000084.1 GCA_025358555.1 Rhodoferax sp. | reverse complement strand
GAAATTGATGCCGTGGACCACGGCGTTGCCGCCGAATGAAATCGTCAAGTTCTTGACGTCCAGCAAAAGTTTCGCCGGAGAATTTTCCGAGGGGCCGCCCCTAGGCTCTGGAACAGCGGCGAAGCCAAAATTGGCACCCTCGGGGGGCAGCGCAGCACGCGAACCGACAAGCGTGGGGGTCATCTGTCTGCCTTGCGGGGGTCCAGCGCGTCGCGCAGCGCGTCGCCCATGAACGTCAGCAGCAGCAGCGTCACCACCAGCACCGCAAAGGTGGACAGCGATATCCACCAGGCATCGATATTGTTTTTGCCCTGCGACAGCAGTTCCCCCAGCGACGGCGTGCCCGGCGGCACGCCCAGCCCCAGAAAATCGAGCGAGGTGAGCGCCAGAATCGCCCCGCTCATGCGAAACGGCAAAAACGTGACTACGGGCGTCAGGCTGTTGGGCAAAATATGGCGCCAGATGATCTGCCAGTTGCCCACGCCCAGGGCGCGTGCAGCCCGCACGTAATCGAGCTGGCGGTTACGCAGAAATTCAGCCCGCACGTAGTCTGACAGCCCCATCCAGCCAAACAGGCTGAGCAAAATCAACAGCAGGCTGATGCTGGGTGCAAACACAGCGCTGAAAATGATCAGCAGGTACAGTTCGGGCATTGACCCCCAAATCTCGATGAAACGCTGGAAAGCCAGGTCCGTCTTGCCGCCAAAAAACCCCTGCAACGCACCCGTGATGATGCCCAGTAGCACGCCGACAAACGTCAGGGCCAGCGCAAACAGCACGCTCACGCGAAAGCCGTAAATGAGCTGCGCCAAAAGATCGCGGCCCCGGTCATCGGTGCCCAAAAAATTGTCGCGTGTTGGGCTAGACGGGTTGGGCGATTTGGCAAAGTAATTCAGCGTTTTGGCGCCGTAAGGGTTGGGCGCATAAATGGCCCAGTTGCTCCCCTGCGAGAACCGGTCGCGGATGAACGGATCCAAGTAATCGGTGGCAGTCTCAAAATCGCCGCCGAAGGTTTTTTCGGGGTAGTTTTTAAGCATGGGGAAGTAGGTTTGACCCTCGTACCGCACGACCAGGGGACGGTCATTGGAAATCAGCTCTGCGGCCAGGCTCAGCAGCACCAAAGTGCAGAACGCAACCAGGCTCCAGAAGCCCAGGCGGTTGCGCTTGAAGCGCAGCCAAGCGCGGCGGCTGGGGGAGGCTGAGACCGGATTCCCAAGCGCAATCACGGCCATCAGGTGTCCAGTATCACAAGGTGCTGAAGACGCTCACCCGGCGTGGCCAGCAGTTGGCGAATGCCCCGGTCAAAGGTGACGAGTTTGCACTGGTGGCGGACGGCGGTCGCCAGCAGCCACGCGTCGGTAACCTGTCGGTGCCCTAGCAAGCCGCCAGTGCAGATGGTTTTGACGTCGGTCTGTACCGAATCCGTGATCAGAAAGCGATGATCATCAGAGGTGGTGGCTGCTTCAAGTGATGTTATGGCGCTGGGCACCGTGCCGCCCCACGCCGCAAATGCGCTTTGCGCCGAGATACGAGCAAAACCCGCTTGGGTCATGGCGCAAGTCGCCCAGCCGTCACGCCGGTTGGCAACGAACCATTTGGCCGCCGCATGATGAAAATCATGACTGGTCCAAATCAGGCCGAGCAGCACGTTGGTGTCTAACAAATACATGGTTTAAGAGGGCCAGTCCGGGAATTTTCCCGTGATGGCAAATGCAATGGACCTGTCGTCTTCTTCCTGCTCCGAGCGGGCAATCATGTCGGCGACCTCTTGAGCCGTCACTTTGCGCGCGCCCGGGGGGGTGTCTATCACCATCAGGCCCCCTCCACCTTTCAAGCGCCGCATTTTGAGCCCTGGCGTCGATTGAATGGTTTCGCGTCCGGTTCGCAGAATCTCGGCAATCGCATCACCCAGCTTGATGGCGCGTGCTCGGGCCAGCGCCTGGGCGAATGCATATTCTGAGTCATCAATAGTCAGTGTCGTTCGCATGAATCGCCTCCATATCAGTGACTAAATTTTAGCAAATCTACATCAAAAATAAAATTGATGCAAAAATTTAGATTTCACATCAAATCAGTCAAACTTCACCCGCGGGTCCACCCAGACATATGACAAATCGCTCACTAGCTTGGTCACCAGCCCGATCAGCGTGAACAAAAACAGCGTGCCCAGCACCACAGGGTAATCGCGCCGGATGACCGACTCGTAGCTCAGCAACCCCAGTCCGTCCAGCGAAAACAGGGTTTCGATCAACAGAGATCCGGTAAAAAACGCACCAATGAAAGCCGCAGGAAACCCGGTCACGATGGGAATGAGGGCGTTGCGGAATATGTGCTTCCACAACACCTGCCGCTCATCCAGACCCTTGGCGCGCGCCGTCACCACGTACTGTTTGCGGATTTCTTCCAGAAACGCATTCTTGGTCAGCATGGCCGTCACGGCAAAACTGCCCAACACCATGGCAGTAATCGGCAGGGCGATGTGCCACAGGTAGTCCACCACTTTTGCGCCCCAGCTAAGTTCTTCCCAGTTGCTGGACGTCAGCCCGCGCAGCGGAAACCATTGCAACTGACCGCCAAAGATCACAAGTAGCGCCACGCCCAGCACAAAGCCGGGAATGGCGTAGCCAAGCAAAATCAGCAATGTGGTGACCAGGTCAAACCGCGTACCCGCGCGCACCGCCTTGGCCACGCCCAGCGGCACGGCGATCAGATAACTGATGAAAAACGTCCATAGCCCCAAGCTGATGGACACCGGCAGTTTTTCCCAAATCAATGCGGACACCGGCTTGTTTTGAAAGAAGCTTTTGCCAAGGTCAAAGCTTGCGAACTGCTTGATCATCAACCAAAAGCGCTCGGGCGCCGGTTTGTCAAAACCATACAGCGCCTTGATCTGCTCAACCCGCTTGGGATCCACCCCTTGCGAGCCCCGGTAGCTGGAACTGCTGCCTTCGGCGCTGCCGCCCACGCTGCCCTTGGCTTCGGCCAGGTACTGCTCGACCGGCCCGCCGGGCACAAACTGAATCACCGCGAAGGTCACCAGAAGCACTCCCAACAAAGTGGGCACCATTAGCAGGATTCGTTTGAGGATGTAGGCGAACATGGTTTATTTTGGGTCTGAGCCCCGAGCCCACCACGTGTCGATGGCCCAGCCTTCTCCCAAAACGTAGGGCGGCATGTTTTCAGTTCGTGCCAGGCGGCGCGCGTTGTAGACGATGCGGTGGGTCCCGGCGGTCCACTGGGGAATTAAAAAATGGCTGTGGCTAATGAAGCGCTCCAGCGCCCGGCACACGGGCAAGATTTCAGCCTTGGTTTTGGCGCTGGTCATCTGCGCAATCAAGGCGTCAATGGCAGGGCTCTTGACGCCGCTGAAGTTTCCCGAATCCTCCGTGTCGGCCGCTTTTGAGCCAAACATGTCGGCGTATTCCTGCCCTGGCGAGTGGGTGCCACCATAGGCGATGGTGGTGATGTCAAACTCAAACTTGTTGAGGCGCTGCTGATAAAGCGCAAAGTCGACCGCGCGAAAGTTGAGCTTGACGCCTATTTTTTCAAGGTTTCTGATCCATGGCGTGACCACGCGTGCGCCGTCATCACGCGTGTCCAAAAATTCCAGCTCAAACGCCTTGCCCTGCGCGTTGCGCAAGGCGCCATCACGCACCTCCCAGCCTGCGGACTTGAGCAAGGCCAAGGCCTGGCGCAAATTGCCGCGCAGCGATGCGTCGCCGTCGGTACGGGGCGCTTGCGTCATCGGGCCAAACGCGGCGGCTGGGATATCCTTGCGCAAAGGCTCCATCACCGCCAGCTCCTGCGCATCAGGCAGACCCTTGGCTTGGCAGTCGGTATTGCCAAACAGCCCGTTGACACGCTGGTAGGAGTTGTAGAACATTTGGCGGTTCATCCACTCGTAGTCAAACGCCAGGCCCAGCGCCTGACGCACCCGAGCATCTTTTAAATTTTCGCGCCGGGTGTTGAGCACATAGCTCTGAAACCCTGACGGCAGGCGGTGCTTGAATTCAGCCTTGACCAGTTCACCCGAATCGAACTTTTTGCCATTCACGCGGCGCGCCCAGTCACCCGCTGAGAAGAACCGCATCAAATCGAACTCGCCAGCCTTCAAGGCCTCCAGTCGGGCCGTATTGTCCTTGTAGATTTTCACGGTAATCCGGTCAAAATTGCCGGTGCCACGGCGCACATTCAGGTCTTTGGCCCAATACGTTTTGTCGCGCACATAGGTGATGTCCTTGCCAAAATTGACCGGGCCAATTTTGTACGGACCGCTGCCGATCGGGATGTCGGTCACGATCTTGTCAAAGGTCTTGGACTTACCGTCCTCTACGCCCCATTTGCGGCTGAACACCGGCAACGCGCCCACGGTGAGCGGCATCTCGCGGTTGAGTTTCTTAAATCGGTAGCGAACGGTGCGCTCGTCCAGAACGTCGAGCCCGGCCACGTCTTCCAAAGACGTTTTGTAGGCGGGCGAGGTGTAGGGGCCGACCAAGGTGTCGTAACTGTATTTGACGTCTGTCGCCAACACAGCATCGCCATTGTGAAAACGCGCCTCGGGGCGCAGCCTGAACGTGGCGCTCAGGCCGTCTGGCGCCACTTCAACCCCCTCGGCCAGCAGGCCATAGCCAGAGGCCGTCTCGTCGAGCGAAGCCGCCAGCAGCGTGTCAAACATCAAGGTGGACAGGTAGGCCGGTGCGTTGCCCTTGATCGTGAATGGGTTGTATTTGTCAAAGGTGGAAACACGCAGGTTGCTGACCAATTTCAGCTCGCCACCTTTGGGGGCCTGGGCATTGACGTAATCAAAATTTGCAAAGCCCGGCGGGTACTTTAGATCGCCCCACAGCGCATAGCCGTGGGCTGCCAGGGCAGACGCTGCGCCCGCCAACAGCCCTGCTGCCAATGTAAAAATCAAAAAACGACGCATGCGACAATTCTGCATCATCCCGGCGCATGCGCCACCAGACAACACAATCACGGGGAACATCCATGGGTTTTCTAGACGGTAAAAAACTGCTGATCACCGGCGTGCTGAGCAACCGCTCCATCGCTTACGGCATTGCCAAGGCCTGCCATGCGCAGGGTGCACAGCTGGCGTTCAGCTACGTCGGCGAGCGGTTCAAGGAGCGCATCACCGAGTTTGCCGCCGACTTTGGCTCGACCTTGATTTTTGACTGCGACGCGGGCAATGACGCGCAGATTGACGCGTTGTTCAAAGACCTGTCGGCGCACTGGCCCAAGTTTGACGGCTTTGTGCACAGCATCGGCTTTGCGCCGCGCGAAAGCATCACTGGCGACTTTCTGGAAGGGCTGTCGCGTGAAGGCTTCAGGGTGGCGCATGACATTTCGGCCTACAGCTTCCCCGCAATGGCGAAGGCGGCGCGGCCATACTTGAGCCCCACTTCAGCGCTATTGACCTTGACCTATCTGGGCGCCCTGCGCGTGCTGCCCAACTACAACACCATGGGCCTGGCCAAGGCGTCGCTGGAGGCATCGGTGCGCTACCTGGCGGAATGCATGGGCGCCCAGGGCGTGCGCGTGAACGGCATCAGCGCGGGGCCGATCAAGACGCTGGCTGCCAGCGGCATCAAGGACTTTGGCAAGATGCTCAAGGCCTCGGCCGCATCGCCGATTCGCCGCAACGTAACGATTGACGATGTCGGCAACGTGGCGGCGTTTTTGCTGAGCGACTTGGCGGCCGGTGTGTCGGCCGAGATCACCTATGTGGATGGCGGGTTTAGCAACGTGGTGGGCGGCATTGGCGAGCCCGCAGCCGCGTCCTGACGGCTTTTTTTCCAATTTTACCTGTAAAAAATGCCTGTAGCCCTTGTCTACAGTGCATAAGTAGCTATACAAACAGTAGTATTTTGGTTTAGATGGTGCGACGGTATGGGCTCTTGTTGCCCACTTGGACCAATTCGCCGACGGCCACCGGAGCCTCTGCATCTGGCGTCATCACGCAATCCGCGTAGTAGTGCACCTTGCCATCCTCGCCCTCAATCTCCACCAGCCCGTGAATGTCGGTCTCAAACCCCGGGCACTGGCCATTGAACTCGCGGGAGAACTTCAAATAATCCACAATCTTTTTGTTGAACACTTCACCGGGAATGAGCAGCGGTATGCCAGGCGGATAAGGCGTGACCAAGCCCACCGTGATACGACCTTCCAGCTTGTCAATCTCCACCCGTTCGGTCTTGCGCTGCGCAATGTGGGCGTAGGCGTCACTGGGTTTCATGGCCGGGGTCAGGTGGCTTAAATACATGTCGGTGGTGAGGCGCGCTATGTCGTATTTGGCGTACAGGGCGTGGATGTGCTGGCACAAATCGGCCAGGCCCATTTTTTCGTACTTGGGAAACTTTTGGCAGAACTCGGGCAGGATGCGCCACATCGGCTGGTTCTTGTCGTAGTCGTCCTTGAACTGCTGCAACGCGGTCAGCATGCTGTTCCAGCGGCCCTTGGTGATGCCGATGGTGAACATGATGAAGAAGCTGTACAGCCCGGTCTTCTCCACCACCACGCCGTGCTCGGCCAGAAACTTGGTGACGATGCTGGCCGGGATGCCGGTTTTGGCAAACTTGCCATTCAAGTCCATGCCCGGCGTGACGATGGTGGACTTGATGGGGTCCAGCATGTTGAAGCCCGGTTCCATCTTGCCAAAACCGTGCCAGTTGGCTTTGCTGCCGTTGCGCGCCTCGCCCTTGATGATCCAGTCGGACGAACGGCCGATGCCCTCGTCCACCAATTTGTCGGGGCCCCACACTTTGAACCACCAGTCTTTGCCGTATTCTTCATCCACCTTGCGCATGGCGCGGCGAAAGTCCAGCGCTTCGGCAATGCTTTCTTCTACCAGCGCCGTGCCGCCGGGCGGCTCCATCATGGCTGCCGCAACGTCGCAACTGGCAATGATGCTGTACTGCGGGCTGGTGGAGGTATGCATCAGGTACGCCTCGTTGAACAAATGCTTGTCCAGCTTGACCGTTTGCGAGTCCTGCACCAGCACATGGCTGGCCTGGCTGATGCCGGCCAGCAGCTTGTGGATGGACTGGGTGGCGTAGACCATCGCCTGTTTGGGGCGCACGCGGTTTTTGCCCATCGAATGGTAGGTCCCGTAGAACGGGTGAAATGCCGCATGCGGCAGCCAG
>JANYJD010000054.1 GCA_025358555.1 Rhodoferax sp. | reverse complement strand
GTTGCGTGTCTTGCGGTCCACGTTCACCACCACTGCCGTGATCTCGTCACCTTCCTTGAGCACGTTACGCGCATCTTCCACGCGGTCGCGGCTGATTTCGGAAGCGCGCAGGTAGCCGATGACATCGTCGCCCAGGTCGATCTCGGCGCCCTTGGCGTCAACGGTCTTGACCTTGCCGGTCACGATCTGGCCCTTGTCGTTGATCGACACAAAGGTCGTGAACGGGTCGGAATCGAGCTGCTTGATACCCAGCGAGATGCGCTCGCGGTCCACGTCCACGGCCAGCACGAGTGCTTCGACTTCCTGGCCCTTTTTGTAGTTGCGCACGGCGGCTTCGCCGGCTTCGTTCCAGGACAGGTCGGACAGGTGCACCAGGCCGTCGATGCCAGCCGCCAGGCCGACAAACACGCCGAAATCGGTGATGGATTTGATCGGGCCCTTCACGCGGTCGCCGCGCTTGGTGTTCTGCGCAAACTCTTGCCATGGGTTGGCCTTGCACTGCTTCATGCCCAACGAGATGCGGCGCTTGTCTTCGTCGATTTCCAGAACCATGACTTCGACTTCGTCGCCCAGGGCAACGATCTTGGAAGGTGCAATGTTCTTGTTGGTCCAGTCCATTTCGGACACGTGCACCAAGCCTTCGATGCCTGGCTCAAGCTCGACAAACGCGCCGTAGTCGGCGATGTTGGTGATCTTGCCGAACATGCGGGTGCCTTGTGGGTAGCGGCGGTTCACGCCCATCCATGGGTCATCACCCATTTGCTTCAGACCCAGCGAGACACGGTTTTTCTCGGTGTCAAACTTGAGAATCTTGGCGGTGATTTCCTGGCCAGCTGTCACCACCTCGGATGGGTGACGCACACGGCGCCAGGCCATGTCGGTTATGTGCAGCAGGCCGTCGATACCGCCCAGGTCCACGAACGCACCGTATTCGGTGATGTTCTTGACCACGCCCTGGACCACAGAACCTTCTTTGAGGGTCTGCATCAGCTTGGCGCGCTCTTCGCCCATGGAGGCTTCGACCACGGCACGGCGTGACAGCACCACGTTGTTGCGCTTGCGGTCCAGCTTGATGACCTTGAATTCCATGGTTTTGTTTTCGTACGGAGACAGGTCCTTGGTAGGACGTGTATCGACGAGTGAACCCGGCAGGAACGCGCGGATGCCATTGACCAGAACGGTCAGGCCGCCCTTGACCTTGCCGGAAGTGGTGCCGGTGACGAATTCGCCGGATTCGAGGGATTTTTCCAGGGACATCCACGAAGCCAGGCGCTTGGCGGTATCGCGGCTGACGATGGTATCGCCGTAGCCGTTTTCCATGGCGACGATGGCCACGGAGACGAATTCACCGACTTGGACTTCGAGTTCGCCCTTGTCGCTTTTGAACTCGGACAAGGGAACATACGCTTCAGATTTCAGGCCGGCGTTGACCACGACAAAGCTGTGCTCGATGCGGACAACTTCAGCGGTGACTACTTCGCCAATGCGGGTTTCTGAACGTTTCTGTGATTCTTCAAACAGGTCTGCGAAAGATTCGGACATTTTTTTTGTAGCGGTAAGTGCTACGGGGTTAAGTTGTTGAACCTCATCACCGGGCGCCTGAACTTACAAGTTCTTGCAGCGCATTGATGGCGATGAGGACCTTACAAAAACGGCATGTTTTTGTTTTACTGACACCAGCAGCTCAGATGTTTCCGAACGGCTGTTTGCCTTGCCACCAGTTCAACACGAGTTCGACCGATTCTTCAACCGTCAAATCTGAGTTGTCCAGCAACCTAGCATCTCCTGCTGGCTTGAGAGGCGCAACGGTTCGGGACGAGTCCCTGGCATCACGTGCTTCCAGATCAGCGCGAAGAGATGGGAGTGTAGCCGAAATTCCCTTTGAAATCAACTGTTTATAGCGGCGCTCGGCGCGCCGTCCGGCACTTGCCGTCAGGAAAACCTTCAGTGAGGCCTGTGGAAAGATCACAGTGCCCATGTCGCGCCCGTCGGCCACCAGACCGGGGAGCTGGCGAAAGCTGTGCTGCAGGGCAATCAGGGCATCGCGTACCGGGGGCAGGGCAGACACTTTGGACGCGTTCATGCCTGCTTCCTCCGTACGGATGATGTCGCTCACGTCGTCTTCAAGGCCGTCCTCACCACCGGCTTGAACCGCCAGCAGCACGCGGCCTTCAGCGAATCGGATGCGCAAGGCTTTCACCAGCGTGGCAATGGCGGGCCCGCTGGCAATGTCCAGCGCCAAACCGGCCCGAATGGCGGCCAGCGCCGTGATGCGGTAGAGCGAGCCGGAGTCCAGAAAGTGGTAGCCCAGTTTTTGCGCCAGCACCACGGCAAGGGTGCCTTTGCCCGAGGCGGTGGGGCCGTCTACGCAGATAACGGGAATGGCTTCGGTGGGTATCTGTGCGACGCAGAACAAGGCCTCGAAGTAGTCCGGGAAGGTTTTGGCGACGCACTTGGGGTCTTCAATGCGAACCGGCAGACCGGCTGGGTTGAAGGCCGCCAGGGAGAAACACATGGCCACGCGATGGTCGTCGTAGGTGTGAATGCTGCCAGTGCGCCAATGGGACGTGGCCCCCACGCTTGCCGCTTCGCGTGCTGCGCTGCCCCCCGAGGGGGCTAATTTTTCTAGGGGCGGCCCGTCAAAAAATTGTGGCATCGTGGGAGGCGTGATGCGGATGTAATCCGCGCCTTCCTCAACCGTCGCGCCAAACTTGCGCAGCTCAATTGCCATGGCGGCAATCCGGTCAGTCTCCTTCACGCGCCAGCTGGCGATGTTGCGCAACGTGGTGGTGCCGTCGGCATACAGGGCCATCACGGCGAGCGTCATGGCGGCATCGGGGATGTGGTTGCAGTCCAGGTCTATGGCTTTCAGGGGCCAACTGCCTTTGCGAATCTCAAGCCAGTTGGGGCCGCTCGTCACATGCGCGCCCATCTGCTGGGCTGCTTCTACAAAACGGATGTCGCCCTGGATGGAGGAGGCGCCAACCCCTTCAATTCTGATATTTTGACCATCATTTTGTCCTTTAGCCCTCGTCCCCAGTGCACCGGCAGCTATAAAATAACTAGCGGACGACGCATCGGCCTCCACGTGCAGCGTGCCGGGCGATTGCATCTTCGATCCCGCAGGAATGATGAAGCGCTGCCAGCGGTCTTCTCCCTCGGGCCGCTGCACCTGCACGCCAAAGCGCGCCAGCAGATTGAGCGTGATCTCGATGTAGGGCTTGGAGATCAGCTCGCCCACGACTTCGATGACGACATCTTTCTGAGCCACCAAGGGTAAAGCCATCAGCAGCGCGGTCAAGAACTGGCTCGACACGTCGCCCCGCACCCGGATTGGCGCGTCAAGCAGCAAAGCAGGCTGGCCAATGTGAAGGGGCGGGTAGCCGTCTTGCCCGAGATAGTCAACCTGGCAGCCGAGCTGGCGCAGCGCATCGACCAAGTCGCCAATCGGGCGCTCGTGCATGCGCGGCACGCCGTGCAGCTTGAAGTCGCCGCCAAGCACGGCCAGGGCGGCGGTGAGCGGGCGCATGGCGGTGCCCGCGTTACCCATGAACAAATCAGCTTGCAGGTTTTTGATGATGCCGCCCAGGCCATCGATCTCGACCGTCGTGCCGCCGGTGCCGATCTGGCGCACGCCGCAGCCGAGCTTGCGCAAGGCATCGAGCATAACGCGGGTGTCGTCCGAGTCCAGCAAATCATGCAGCGTGGTGGTGCCTGCACACAGGGCAGACAGCAGCAGCACGCGGTTGGAAATGCTTTTGGAGCCGGGAAGGGTCACCGTGCCCGCCGCGCCCGCCAGAGGCGGAATGTCGAGAAACTGGGTGTCAAACATGGCTGGCGCAGCGGCGTGCCGAAGGTCTCAGCGCGGGGACTTGTTGGATGTCATGGTCCAGTTGGCGCGGGTCAGGCTGGCCTGCTCAATCAACCCCTCCAGCGCCTCTGCATTGCCGCTGGAAATCATCAGCTCCAGCGCCTGCAGGTTGCGCTGAAAAATTTTGGACTGCGCTAGCAGCTCTTCGCGGTTGGAGATCATGATGTCGCGCCAGACCTTGGGGTCGCTGGCTGCGATGCGGGTGAAGTCCCGAAAACCCGGGCCTGCCAGCGACAGATAATCCTTACCTGGCGCCTGGCCCGAGATGGCGTTCATCAAAGCAAACGAAATCAGGTGCGGCATATGGCTGACTGCAGCGAAAGCCGAGTCGTGCGCCTCGGGCGACATCTTCAGCACCCGGCAGCCCAGCCCGGTCCACACGTCTACCGCTTTTTGCAACTGCACCGTCAAAGTGCGCTCGATCGGGGTCAGGATGACCTGCTTGCCCACGTACAGATCGGGGTCTGCATTGTCGACGCCCGACACCTCTTTGCCGGTGATGGGATGCGCGGGCACGAACGAGCCGATCTGGTCACGCAGCGCGCGTCGGCCGGCATCAATCACATCGCGTTTGGTGGAGCCAACATCCATGATGAGCATTTGCGGCGTGACCAAATGCTTGATGGCCTTGAATGTGGCCTCGGTTGCCGCCACCGGCACCGCAATCAGCACAATGTCGGCGCCCGAAACGGCCAGCAGAGCCGAGGGCGCTTCCACGTCAATTACGCCCAGCTGGCGCGCCCGCTCGGTGGTGGACGGTGACTTGCTGTAGCCCACGACGCGCTTGACCAGCCCCGCGCGCTTAAGCGCCAGCGCGAATGAGCCACCCATCAGGCCGCAGCCAATCAGGCCCAGTTGTTCAAACATGAATAGCTTCCAAAAAACGCAGCGCCGCCGCGCCGGGCCGCCCCAAGCAAGGCACGGCCCTCTCGGGGGGCGGGGAACTACACGCAGTGGGCGACCGTGGGGGCATCATAGGCTGACCGGATAAGTGCCCAAGACTTTGTAAAAAGCGCAAAGCCCCTGTAGCTCCCTGAGCGCTGATGCGATGTGCGGCTGAGCCGGGTGGCCCTGGATATCCATGTAAAAAAAGTACTCCCACTGGCCGGTGCGGGCTGGGCGGGACTCGAACCGCGTCATGGACACGCCGTGGGTTTTGAGGGGTACCAGCAAATCATGCAGCGCGCCCGGCTTGTTGGGCACTGAGACCACCAGGCTCGTGCAGTCGCGCCCGGTGGCAGGCGGCGTGGGCAGGGTGCCGGCCAGGCAGATCACGGCAAAGCGCGTGCGGTTGTGGGCATCGTCCTGAATGGCATGGGCCGCAATGTGCAGGCCAAACTGGGTTGCAGCGCGCTCGCTGGCCAGGCCTGCCCAGGCCGGGTTGGTGGTGGCCAGCCGAGCGCCTTCGGCATTGCTGGACACGGCCCTGCGCTCTGCGTTGGGCAAGTGTTGTGTCAACCAGCCGTGGCATTGTGCCAGCGCCTGCGGATGCGCCAGCACCACCTCGATACCCTCCAGAGAGTCGCTCAGGCGCAGCAGGTTATGGCGTACCATCAGGCTCACCTCGCCGACCATCTGTGCCGGCGTGCGCAGGAACAGGTCGAGCGAGCGGGTCACCACGCCCTCGGCCGAACTTTCAACCCCGACCACGCCAAACTGCGCGCTGCCAGCCTCGGTGGCATGGAACACTTCGTCAAAGTTGGTGCAGTAAACCAGATCAACCGAGCCGCCAAAAAACTCGATGGCAGCCTGTTCGCAAAACGTGCCTGCAGGGCCCAACACGGCCACCCGCTGCGGTGCTTCCAGCGCCAGGCAGGCCGACATGATTTCGCGCCAGATGGCAGCCACATGCGGCCCCTTCAGAGGCCCGGTATTGGCGGTTTGAATCTTCTGGATGACCTGGGCCACCCGGTCCGGGCGGAAAAAAGGCGTGCCCTCGCGTTTTTTGATCTCGCCCACCTGCTCGGCCACATGGGCGCGCCGGTTCAGCAGGGCCAGCATGTCGGCGTCAATCGCGTCGATCTGCACGCGCAGGTCTGCCAGAGTGGCGACGGGGGCATCAGCGGACTGGGTTTTCACGGGATTTAGGAGTAAAATAGGGCCATAGCCCTTGTGTACATTGCATAAGAAGCTACGTTAATAATAGCATTTAACAAAATGCTCATGCATTGGCCTCGCCGGCTTCGTCATCCGGGGCTTCACCGTCGACCGGGTTGGCATCGTTCTCCACAATGCGCTGCAGGCCGCTGAGTTTGGAGCCTTCGTCCAGCCCGATCAAGGTCACGCCCTGTGTGGCGCGCCCAAGTTCGCGGATCTCGCTGACACGGGTTCGCACCAGCACGCCCTTGTCGGTGATCAGCATGATCTCGTCATCGGCATGCACCAGCGTGGCGGCCACCACCTTGCCATTGCGCTCGGACTGCTGGATGGCGATCATGCCCTTGGTGCCGCGCCCGTGGCGGGTGTACTCGGTGATGCTGGTGCGTTTGCCAAAGCCGTTGCGCGTGGCGGTCAACACGCTTTGCTGTTCGTCCTCGGCTACCAGCATGGCGATCACGGTCTGGCCTTCTTCAAGCATCATGCCGCGCACGCCGCGTGCCGTGCGGCCCATGGGGCGCACGTCGTTCTCGTCGAAGCGAACCGCCTTGCCGCCATCGCTGAACAGCATCACATCATGCTCGCCATCAGTGAGCGACGCGCCAATCAGGAAGTCGCCCGGGTCCAGGTCGACGGCGATGATGCCGGCCTTGCGCGGGTTGCTGAACTCGTCCAGCGTGGTCTTTTTGACCGTGCCCATGCTGGTCGCCATGAACACATACTGGTCTGCCGGGAAGGTGCGCTTTTCGCCGGTCAGCGGCAGCACCACGGTGATTTTTTCACCCTCTGTCAGCGGGAACATGTTGACAATGGGCCGGCCCCGCGAACCGCGCGAGCCCTGCGGCACTTCCCACACCTTGAGCCAGTACAGGCGGCCGCGGTTGCTGAAACACAAAATATAGTCGTGCGTGTTGGCGATGAAGAGCTGGTCAACCCAGTCATCTTCTTTGGTGGCAGTGGCCTGCTTGCCGCGCCCGCCGCGTTTTTGCGCCCGGTACTCCCCCAGCGGCTGGCTCTTGATGTAGCCGCTGTGGCTGAGCGTGACCACCATGTCGGTCGGGGTGATCAGGTCTTCGGTGCTCAGGTCAAAGGATGAGTGTTCCACCAGGCTGCGCCGTGCGCCCACCTTGGTCTGGCCAAACTCCAGCTTGATGGCGGTGAGCTCTTCGCCAATGATGATGGACACACGCTCGGGCTTGCCCAGAATGTCCAGCAGGTCTTCAATCTCGGCCATCACTTCCCGGTACTCGGCCACGATTTTGTCCTGCTCCAGGCCGGTCAGGCGCTGCAGGCGCATTTGCAGGATTTCATGGGCCTGGGTGTCGCTCAGGCGGTAAAGGCCGTCGGCACCCATGCCCAGCGCCTTGTCGAGGCCCTCGGGGCGGTAGTCATCGGCGTTTATCACGCCGCCGTCTGCCCCATCGTCCAATCTTTTGCGGGTGAGCATCTCGCGCACCAGCTGGCTGTCCCACAGCTTGGCCATCAGCTCGGCCTTGGCGACCGGCGGCGTGGGCGCGTTGCGGATGATGGCGATGAATTCGTCGATGTTGGCCAGCGCCACGGCCAAGCCCTCCAGCACATGGCCGCGCTCGCGTGCCTTGCGCAGGTTGAAGACCGTGCGCCGGG
>JANYJD010000050.1 GCA_025358555.1 Rhodoferax sp. | reverse complement strand
AAAACAACAATAATGCCTCATGGACCCCAGACTGCTCAACCTTTATGAATCGGAGCTGCGTTATTTCCGTGAATCATCGGTAGAGTTTGCCCAGGCATTTCCCAAAATTGCGAGCCGGCTTGGCCTGGACGGCCATGAGGTGGCCGACCCCTATGTCGAGCGCCTGATTGAAGCCACCGCTTTTTTGTCGGCCCGCGTGGGCCTCAAGCTGGATGCCGAGTTCCCCCGTTTCACCGGCCACCTGCTGGACGTGGTCTACCCGCACTACCTGGCACCGACACCTTCCATGGTGGTTGCGTCATGCACGCCCGACCTGGACGATGCTGCGCTGGCGACGGGCCCCGCCATGAAGCGCGGCAGCGGCCTGCGGGCGCGCCAGACTGCCGGGCAAAGCACCTACTGCGAGTTCCGCACCTCGCAATCGCTGCGGCTGTGGCCGCTGGAAGTGAAACGGGCGCAGTACTTCAGCTACGCGCCTGACCTCAACCTGCATCTGCACCCCCGTTCGCGCGACATCCGTGGCGGGTTGCGCTTTGTGCTGCAGGCAACGGCAGGCTTGACGTTTGACCAGATCGCACTGGACGAACTGGTCATCCACTTTGGCGGCGCTGATGACGTGGCATGGCAGTTGCACGAATGCGTGCTGGGCAAACCGCTGGGCGTTCTGGTGCAACCCATGGGGCCGACAGGGCTGCTGCCCGGGCGCATGGTCACGCTGCCGGCGCAGGTGGTGCAAGCCGTGGGATTCGACGACGACGAAGCACTGTTGCCCGTCACCGCCACCGGCTTTGCGGGCTACCGCATGGTGCAGGAGTACTTTGCGTTTGCGCAGCGCCTGCAGTTTGCCAAGATTCAAAATCTGCGAGCGACACTGGCCACCATGGCGGTCCCCGAGGTGGAAATTACCGTGCTGTTCTCGCGCGGCGACGCGGCGCTGGAGAAGCTCGTCAGCGCTGACAACGTGCAACTGCATTGTGTGCCCGCCATCAACCTTTTTACCAAGCGGTTGGACCGGGTGCCCGTGAGCGATGGGGTCAGCCAGTTTCACCTGGTGCCGGACCGCACCAAGCCGCAGGATTTTGAGGTGCACTCCGTGATTGAGGTGGTAGGCCACGGCAAATCAGAGGCCAACGGTGCCGTGCCCGAGCAAGCTTTTTTGCCTTTTTACTCGGCCTTTCACGGCAGCCGCCACGCGCACCCGGCTTACTTCACCACCACGCGTGAGCCCCGCTTGCAATCGCTCAAACAGCGCACCCAGGGCAACCGCAGCAGCCATATCGGCTCCGAGGTGTTCATGCAGCTGGTGGACCCGCAAGAGGCTCCGTATTCGTCCTCCCTGCGCCAGTTGGCCGTAACCGCACTGTGCACCAACCGCGACTTGCCACTGCTGATGCCGCTGGGGCGCGGCAACGATTTTGACTGCATCGACTCGTATCCGGTGCGCAAGGTGACTGTCGTGTGCGGGCCTTCGCGCCCAGTGTCTCCCGTGGTTAACCAGGGGCTCGGCTGGAAGGTGATTGACCATCTGGCGCTCAATTACCTGTCCCTCTCAGAAGGCAACGGCACCCAGGCGGCGGCGGCGTTGCGGGAAATGCTGACGCTGTATGCCATGCACGCCGACGAATCGCGCCAGGCCCAGGTGGCGGGCCTGTTGGCGGTGCGCACCAAATCCATCGCCAGGCGCTTGCCCATGGCGGGGCCGATTGCGTTTGGCCGCGGGCTGGAGGTGACGCTGGAGGTCGAGAAAATGGCCTTCCACGGGCACAGCAGCTTTGCGTTTGGCGCTTTGATGTCGCATTTTTTAAGCCGCCACGTCAACGTCAACCATTTTGTGGAGACTGTTTTAACCTTCTCTGGCAAGGGCGAGAACATGCGTTGGGAGCCGCAATGCGGGAAGCGGCCCATCCTCTAGAGGAGTTACCTGCAGCGTCAGTGCCTCAGCGGGTGCATGCCATCTTGCAGCAGTGGGCGGACGGCCCATGGAAATACGATTACTTTGCGGTCATGCGCCGTCTGGAGGCAAGTGCCCAACCCCTGCCCCGCTGGGGCCGCGCCCCGCTGCCCAGCGCCGAGGCGGTAAGAGTGGGGCAAGAGCCTTCGCTGGCGTTTGCGCCAGCCACCTTCAGCCGCATCGAAGACGCCACAGCCCACTCGCCGCCCCGGTTGCGCCAGCAATTCATTGGGTACATCGGACCCAATGGCCCCTTGCCCGTGCATTTGAGCGACTTTATCCAGGAGCGCGCGCTGAACCACGGCGACCGCACTTGGCTGGGTTTTCTGGACATGTTCACGCACCGGTTTGCGCTGCATTTTTACCGTGCATGGGCCCAAGTGCGTCCTGCAGTGGCATTGGACCGCCCGAATGAGGACAGTTTCAGGCGCTATGCAGGCGCGCTGGTCGGCATAGGCACGGCGGCTCGCCAAAACCGCGACGAAATCCATGACGACGCCCGCCTGCATTTCAGCGGCTGGCTGGTGCGCCAAGTGCGCAGCGCAGACAGCGTGCAGGCCGTGCTGGGCGCTTACTTTGGCATTCCGGTCAGGCTTGAGCAGTGGGTCGGCCACTGGATTCAGCTTGGCCCGGGCGATGCAACACGGCTGGGCCGGGGTATAGCGTCGCGGGCATTGGGCCAGGGTGCCATGCTGGGCACACGGGTGTGGGACAGGCAGCACCGGGTGCGCGTGCATTTGGGGCCGTTGACCTTGGCGCAGTACCGGCTATTTCTGCCAGGCGGATCGGCCCGCACGGTGCTGCAGCGGTGGATGCGGCAACTATTGGGGCACGAATATTATTGGGACGCCTTGCTGACGGTGCGGGACAGTGAAGTGCCGGTGACGCGCCTGGGCGTTGACTCCCGCCTTGGCTGGACATCCTGGGCAGGCAGGCAAAAACGCCATAAACACGCCGTCGATGTGCTGATTCCCGGCGAAGGGCCGTAGTTCAAATTTACAGCCGATGGTTCGTCTTATTCATTGTTACTGGGAGACCACATGAGCGAAATCAGCCGTACCGCCCTGTTTGGCAAACTCAACGCTTTGGGCTACAAAGCCATTGAGGGGGCCACCATTTTTTGCAAAATGAGGGGCAACCCCTATGTTGAGCTGGAGCATTGGTTTGCACAGCTGCTGCAAACGCCAGACTCCGACCTGCACAAAATCATCCAGCATTACGGCCTGGACGCTTCGATACTGGCCAAGGACATGACCACGGCGCTGGACCGCCTGCCGCGCGGCGCCACCGCCATCAGCGATTTTTCTCCGCACATCGAAAACGCCATTGAACGCGCGTGGACCTACGCCACACTGCAGTTTGGCGAAGCCCAGGTGCGCACCGGCTATCTGATTCTGGGCATGCTTAAAACCCAGAGCCTGCGCAGCCCGCTGCTGGGCATGTCCAAGCAGTTTGAGCGTATCAAGCCCGAAGACCTGGCCGAGAATTTTGCCAAGATTTGCGACTCGTCGCCCGAAGCGCAAATGCGCGCCCAAGATGGCACTGGCATGGGCAGCGGCACCCCTGGCGAAGACAGCGGCGCCATGGCACCCGCTGCCATGGGCAAAGGCGATGCGCTCAAAAAATTTGCCGTTGACCTGACCGAAAAGGCCAAAAAAGGCGAGATGGACCCGATCACCGGACGCGATGAAGAAATCCGCCAGATTGTGGACATCCTGATGCGCCGGCGCCAAAACAACCCGCTGCTCACAGGCGAGGCGGGCGTGGGCAAAACGGCGGTGGTGGAGGGCTTTGCCCAGCGCCTGGCCAAGGGCGACGTGCCCCCGCAGCTCAAAGACGTCAAACTGCTCACGCTGGACATTGGCCTGCTGCAAGCCGGCGCCAGCATGAAGGGCGAGTTTGAGCAGCGCCTGCGCCAGGTGATTGACGAGGTGCAAAGTTCGCCCACGCCCATCATTTTGTTCATCGACGAAATCCACACCTTGGTAGGTGCCGGTGGCGCAGCCGGCACGGGCGACGCTGCCAACCTGCTCAAGCCAGCGCTGGCGCGCGGCAACCTGCGCACCATTGGCGCCACCACGTGGGCCGAGTACAAAAAATACATCGAAAAAGACCCTGCGCTGACCCGCCGCTTTCAGGTCGTGCAGATTCCCGAGCCCGATGAAGTCAAGGCCATCCTGATGCTGCGCGGCGTGGCCAGCGTGCTCGAAAAACACCACCGCGTGCAACTGCTGGACGAGGCTATTGAAGCGGCGGTCAAGCTGTCTCACCGCTACATACCGGCCCGCCAGTTGCCGGACAAGGCCGTCAGCCTGCTCGACACGGCTTGCGCCCGAGTCGCCGTGTCGCAACACGCCACCCCGCCAGAAGTGGAAGACTGCCAGCGGCGCATTGAGGCGCTCACCACTGAGAACGAGATCATTGGCCGCGAAGAATCGATTGGCATTGACGTCACCAAGCGCGCGACAGCAGTGAAGACCCTGCTGGCCAGCGCCAATGAAGAGCTAATCAAACTGAACGCCCGTTGGCAAGAAGAAAAAATCATGGTTGACCGGTTGCTCGAAATTCGCGCCCACTTGCGAAAAGGCAGCCAGCCCGTTGATGCTTCAAATAACATAGCTACTCATGCAAAGGGGACGGGGGCTGGCGGCAAAAATGATGCTCCAATTGCGCCTGCGCCCGGTGCGCAGGGCTCTGGTGGCGCAGATGCCGCTAAAGGCACTGTTGAGGCCACCGACGCCAATGCAGACCAGCGCGCTGGCCTGCTCACCGAACTGCATGCATTGCAAGAAAAAATAGCTGCTCTGCAAGGCGAATCACCGCTCATCCTGGCCTCGGTCGATGCGCAGGCCGTGGCCTCGGTGGTCGCAGACTGGACCGGCATCCCCGTGGGCCGCATGGTCAAAAACGAAGTCCAGGCGGTGCTGGAATTGGCCGACACGCTGAACAAACGCGTCATCGGCCAAAAGCACGGCCTTGAGATGATTGCGCGGCGCATCCAGACATCGCGCGCCCGGCTGGACAACCCGCAAAAACCGATTGGCGTGTTCATGCTGTGCGGCACCTCCGGCGTCGGCAAGACCGAGACCGCTTTGGCATTGGCCGAGGCGCTGTACGGCGGCGAGCAAAACATCATCACCATCAACATGAGCGAGTTCCAGGAGGCGCACACCGTCTCCACGCTCAAGGGCGCGCCACCCGGCTATGTGGGCTATGGTGAAGGCGGCATTTTGACCGAGGCCGTGCGCCGACGCCCCTACAGCGTGGTGCTGCTGGACGAGGTAGAAAAAGCCCACCCCGATGTGCATGAAATCTTCTTCCAGGTGTTTGACAAGGGCTGGATGGAAGACGGCGAAGGCCGCATGATCGACTTTAAAAACACCATCATCCTGCTCACCACCAACGCCGGCAGCGAGCTGGTGATGAGCATGTGCCGCGACCACGACCTGCTGCCCGACCCGCACAGCCTGGCCGAGGCGCTCAAAGCCCCACTGATGAAAGTCTTCCCGCCAGCGCTGCTGGGTCGCATCGTATCCATCCCCTATTACCCGCTTTCGCCCGAGATGATGGGCAAGATTGTTCGCTTGCAACTGGGCCGCATCAAAAAACGCGTTGAAGCCAACCATGGTGTGCCATTCGAATTCACCGACGGAGTGGTCAGCCTGGTCGTTTCGCGCTGCCAGGACCCGGAGGCCGGTGGCCGCGTGATTGATTCCATCTTGACCAACACTGTGTTGCCGACTATCTCGGTTGAGTATCTCCAACGACTGGCCGCTGGGGGCGAAATCAAGCGTGTCGCATTGGACGTGAAGGACAGCGACTTTACTTACGCGTTTGATTAATCATCGGCGCAGGATTTTGGGCTTCTGGATCGTTTGAATATGCGTAGGGCAATAAGGTTTTATCGATGCCCCTTTTTGGGGTCCTGCCTCTGAAGCCTCGACGAAGGGATGCGTACCGTATTTCAAATATCCAGCGGCCGTTTCCTCTTCAAAACAGTAAGTTAATGCGACACTTTGTGCGAGACACACCATGCCCGATCATGCCTTTGACATCAAAAGCGATTCGCCCGTCAATGGCGATCTCATGTTTTGGAGCATTGTTGGCCACGAGGGTCTGTCGCGCCCGTCCTTTTACGAACTGACCGTACTCTCAAGCGACCGCCAGATCGATCCCAGGGACATCCTGGGAAAGGCCTTTGATGTGGGTGCCTACTTTATGGATGCCCAGGACGAAGCCCACGAACGGCATTTTCAGGGCCACGCGGTTCGCATTGTGCGGGGCGGGCCAGTAGGCAGCCGGTATTTCCAGTACCACATCAGCCTGCGTTCCTGGTTTTGGCTGCTGACGCGCCGCACCAATGCACGCATCTACCAGGAAAAAACCGTATTGGAAGTGGCTGATGCGGTGTTTGAAGACAGCCCCATCAAACGGTTCAAAAAAACCAACGTCGACAACGTGACCGGCAAGCACAACCCGCGCCGCTACTGCGTTCAGCATGCTGAAAGTGACTACCAGTTTTTATCCCACCTGCTGGAAGACGAAGGCATTTACTACTGGTTTGACGGGCACGACAAACCCGGCACAATGTACCTGTCTGACACCAGCGACATCGCACATGCCGAGTTGCCCGCACAGGGCACGCTTTACTACACCAGGGACGGGTCGGGGAATGGCCGCTTCAATGAAATTGTGCGCTGGGTCAGTGCTGACCGGCTGGACACGGGCCATCATGCCGGTTCCGACAGCAACTTTAAGACCATCCGCAAAAAAATCGGGGCCACAATCAATGCGGCAGAAGAGCACGATCTGGCCGACTTTGAAATGTTTGAGTCTCCTGCGGGCTACTTCAACACCGAAGACGCCGAAGCTCGCGCCAAAATCCGCGGCGACGAGCTGGCGGCGCGCCGACAGCGCCACTGGGCGGTCACCGGGTGGCCTGACGTGGCAGCGGGCAGCACCTTCACCTTTGAAGGCGACCCGGACGGGGTCTGCGATGGCGACTACCTCATTGCAGGCTGCACCTTTGTCATGAGTCATCCGGGATATGAGGGTGTCAATTCCAACGCAAACAGCGTGTCCATCATGAAAGTGCTGCATCAGTCGCTGAACGACGATGCCATCAACGTTCAAACGCTGGACACCATTGAATACATCGCTGAAACCACGACCACCCTGCGCACGGGGGTGCGTGGCACCAGCTCGTTTTTGCTGACCGTTATCCCTGCAAAGCAACCGTACCGACCGGCCCGGCTCACCCCCGGCGTTGTCATGCCTGGCCCGCAGTCAGCCATCGTGGTGGGTGCTGCGGGCAAGGAGATTGATGTCGATGATTTTGGTCGAGTGAAAGTGCAGTTCCACTGGGACCGTTACGGCACCAACGATGATAAATCCACCGCCTGGGTGCGCGTGTCGCAGCCCTGGGCGGGCAAGGGCTGGGGCGGCTATTTCACGCCGCGCATTGGGCAGGAGGTGATTGTTGATTTCTTGAACGGCGACCCAGACCGGCCCGTCATCACCGGGCGCCTGTACAACAACGAACAGCCGATACCTTACAAGGCCTCGGGCACCCAGAGCGGCTTTAAGACCCGCTCCACACCAGGCGGCACACCTGCCAACTACAACGAGATCATGTTTGAGGACAAGAAGGGAGCCGAGAACATCAACATCCACGCCGAGCGGAACATGTCACGCTCGGTGGAGGTGGACGACTCCACATCGGTTGGGCATGACCAGAGCCTGACCGTGGACCATGACCGCACGGCCTTGGTCCGGGGTAAGGAAACCTGGACGGTTGAGAAAGACCAGTTCACGGCCGTTGTCTTGAACCAGACGAATAGAGTCAATCTGATTCAGACCAATACGGTTGGCCTGACCCAGATCAACGCCGTAGGCGCCGGGGGACAAAGCACACAAGTTGTCGGCCCTCAGGTTAACAATCTATTTGGCGGGCAAACCACATCTGTAGTAGGAGCGCAAAAAGTCTCAGTTGACGGCAAACAAACGATCGGGGTCACCAGCGGCCAGGAAACGGCGGTGACCGGAGACACCAAAACAACGTCCACTGGCGAACTTAAAATCCACGCCGGATCACGAAAAGACATTGCTGATGGCGCGTTCTCCATCATGGCCAACGATATCAAAGTGGTCAGCAACACCAATATTTCGCTGATGGCAGTTGGCAATATTGATGCGACGTCGATTGGCGCAAACACGACTATTTTGGGCTCGAATACCAGTGGGTACATTGGCATGAACAGCGAGGCCAATTTGGGCATGGCGCGGTCCACTTTTATGGGCATGAGTTTGAGCAATTCGCTTGGAATCGATATTTCCAACTTTGCAGGACTACAGATTGAAAATGCCGTAGCACTCAAACTTATTGGCGTTGGCGCGGCAGAAATTGCTTGTCGCACCATATCGGCGGAGCAACAAGGCTTAAAAAGTTTTATGCCTGGCGCGGGAGCTGGCGCAGCGGCAGGCGCAGGAGTTGCAGGTGCATTGGGGGCTGCTTTAGGAGGTGTTGCGGCCTTCATTGATATCAAGGCAACATTGAAGCAATATGAAGACGCGCAACTCGCTCTTGAAGCAGCAGCAAAGGAAGCGCAAGCCGAAGGTATGCCTGGGCTAGCCGGGAGACTGTCAAGCTTGAGCCGAATTGCTGCGCGACGAAGATCCGATGCATTTGCCAACGCCATCCCTGGTGCGACGGCCATAGCAGAGGGGCTTGGCGTAGCCGCAGTAAGCCGTCAATCGGACGGTTTATCGGGTGCTAATCCCAAATCCGCCGGGCCGTCATCATCGGGCGGTTCCTAGCTGTCGGGTCGGATTCTCCGTGCAAATTATCAAACCCCAAGCGCTGAGTCTGCTGACCCGGCCGATTGAATACCGCAAACGTTTTGGCCTGTGCGTCACAGGATGCCTGCACGTCCCATTTGATCAGGGAACTCGCGGCGCACTGTGGGGCGAGCAATCGATGTGGAATTTCCTTGCCAAAGAAATGGCCACGCCGATGATTGATGAAGGCGTGTCCAAGCTGACGTCCGAGTTTTTGGTACATGGCCATGCGTATCCCACGGCTGCGCGGCCCAATAGCTGCGCCGTCAGGGTGAAGCTTGCGGACAAGGAAAAAACGGCCCTGGTGTTCGGCGACCGCTATTGGGACGGCGCACGTGCCAGCGAAGCCAAAGCTTTTGAAAACATGGCGTTGACGTGGGATCGATCCTACGGGGGCGCGGATTTTGCAGCCAATCCAGTCGGCAAAGGGCGCACGGCGGTCGATGGGGTGATCTTGCTTCCCAATCTGGAAATGCCTCGCGGTCGTATCCTGAAACCTGGCCAATCAGTTGAGCCCGCCGGTTTTGGGCTGCTGGACGTGATGCACCCGCAGCGTGTCAAATACCGGGGCACCTACGACGCAAACTACCTCAAAGAACATTCACCAGGCTACGCGCCAGATATGGATTGGCGCTATTTCAACCTTGCACCTGAAGATCAATGGCTGGACAAGCCTTTGCGGGGTGACGAGGCGTTTTTACTGGAAAATCTACATCCAACCCGGCCCCGCCTTGACGGCCGCCTCCCCGGCTTGCGGGCGCGTGTGTTTGCCACTTACAGCGTGGCGGCGGGCAGCACTAAATTGAACGAAGTGCCCCTGAGATTGACCACAGTATGGTTCTTTCCCCATGCCGAGCGTTGTATTTTGCTGTTTCATGGCCTTGCGGAGGTGGGCACCGATGACGGATCCGATGTCGTTGGATTGATGGGTGCAATAGAGCGCCTGGGCGAACCGAAACCGGATGAACATTACATAACCGCATTGGCGCAGCGCGCCGATCCGAAGATGGGCGCCATCCACAGTTTGCGCGACAGCGACTTTTTGCCGCATGGGCTGAACGCGGCCGATCCCGACTTTGAAGAAGCCAAAAAGGTTTTCGCGATGGACGGGCTTCAAGCCGATGCCCAATACCGGCGTGCGCAAATTGACGTCGAACTTGCGCGTGAGCAGGTGCGCGCGACTGGGCAGGACCCGGATGCCATGGGAATCAAAATGCCCGCAAAGGAAGTGGTTCCCAAAGGGGATGAACTGGCGGCGTACATTGAAAAGCAGATGAAAGAGGCCAATCGGCAGCAATGGCAGGCCGTCGACGATGTGGTGACCCAGCTTGAAAAGGCACTGAAGTTTGCCGACGAACACAAACTGGATTTAGCGCAATTGCAACACCGCGGCCCCCCCACTTATCGCGCCGAAAACCATTTGCAGGAGCTCCGTGACCTTGGCAGGCTGTACGCGCAGAACGAGCACAAGGTCTATCACGGGCTGGTTCAAAAAGACACTGCGGGTCGCCTCGGATATTTACAGTCCGCCCACAAGCAGTTACCCGCACACCCGATGGCGGCCACAGCTTCGGCTTCCTTGCGCAATGAACTGGCACTGGCATCGTCCAAGGGAATGCGTTTTTTCGCCGGTCTTGACTTCACGGGTGCTGACTTCTCGGGGCTTGATCTGAGAAACGTCAACTTTGCGGGCGCTTGGCTGGAGAGCGTGAACTTTGGCAAGTCCAATCTTTCTGGCGCAGATTTTTCGAACGCCGTGTTGGCGCACGCCAACCTGAGTGATGTCGTTGCCATGGGCAGCAAATTCACCGGCGCCAATTTAGGTGGGGCAGTATTGAAGGGTGGAATATTCGACAAGGGTGAATTCAACGGTGCCACCTTAATGGATTGCTCCTTCGGTGAAACACAGCTGTGCAGCGCAAACATCACGGGCGCCATGTTGCTTGACACCACCTGGGGGCGAGCCAACTGGTCGGGCGTCATTGCGACGGGGCAAACCTTCTACAAGCTGGATCTGCGCGGCCTGGTGCTCGCTGAAGCCGAACTGTCAGGCTGCAACTTTATTGAATGCGACATGAGCGCTATCGACATGCGTGGGGCAAATTTGGGCCGGGCCACTTTTGTGACCTGCAAGCTGGATGGGGCGCTGCTACAGTCGGCGAAAGCCCAAGGTGCTGTGCTGGTGAAAGAGTGCACGCTTATTCGCGCCAACCTTGGCGGGGCCAACTTTGGTGGAAGCAATTTTGGCGGTACAGACATGACCGGCGCGAGTCTTGTGAAAACCATTCTGGATGGTGCCAACCTGAGTGACGCAAAAATCGACAGTTCTGACTGGCGCTTGGCCTCGGCCAAGGGCGCCTTGCTGCGCAAGACGTCTGTTCAGCGATCATCACTGGCGGGCGTGAACTTTGAAAATGCGGTGCTCCAGCATGCAGATCTGCGCGGCTCGGACCTCAGAAGCAGCAATCTTTTTTCTGCGGACATGAGCCGGGTTCGCCTGGATGGCGATGTCAGGCTTGAGGGTGCCCTGTTGAAGCGCGCGCGCACTTGGCCGCGCCTGACGCCTGCGCAGCAGGCTGCCGCGCCGTGACCCCGGATCTTTTGTCCATTGCGGTCTCAATGGGCGAGACCGTGGAAGGGCTGGATTTACGCAAAGGCCATTACGCTCGCACTTTTCTGGGAGGGGGTACGTTCATCGGCGTCAATTTTTCTCAGGCCGACTTTCGTGAATCTGACCTGCGCGAAACGGTTTTTGATGGCTGCGATTTACGCGGTGCGATGCTGACTGGTGCGGTGCTGCGCCGCACCGTCTTCAACCGCTGCCAACTTGACCATGTCTCATTTCAAAATGCATTGCTCCATGCTTGCGTCATTTCCGAGTGTGAGGCAACCCATGCGCAGTTTCGCGACGCGCGTTTGAGCATGGCGACAATCTCCCAAACAAAGCTGGATCACGCCAGCCTGCAAGGCGCAGACCTTGAGTCCGCCGTGCTCACGGGCTGCAGCCTGCTTGATGTCAACGCTGACCATGTAAATTGGCGCCACACCAGCGTACTGGACTGCGATTTGACCCGCCTGACGTGGTTTCAATCCAAGTTGGTACGGACTATTTTTTTCAAGACGTCCTTGCAGAATATGTCATTTGAAGGCCTCAACCTTGAGGGGTGCATGTTTGCTTCGGCCAACCTGTCTGGTTCGAATTTTTCCAGTGTTTCAATGCCTCAATGCAATTTTCAGGGGGCCACACTGGATGGTGCCCGTTTTTGCGGCGTACAGGCACCACTCGCCATTTTTTGTGAAGTGACGGCCAAGCAATGCGTGGATTTCACCGGGGCCAAATTGCGCCAGGCTTTGTTTACTTCTGCGCAATTGCCGGGCGCATTGTTCGGCGGGGCTGATTTGTACCAAACGCACTTCGCTGCCGCAAATGTGGCGGGTGGCGATTTCAAGGGTGCCGAGCTGACTTACGCCGATTTTCGCCACGCGCAATTGGACAGGGCTGACTTACGCGAAGCCACCATGTTTCGCACATGTCTGCACGGGGCAACAACACTGGAGGCGCGAATGACCGACCGGGCGCGCGCCTTGGAAACAGACCCTGACTTGGCTGAATCAGAACAGTGGCAGCCAATAACAGTGTGAACTGTCCATCAGCAATTTGAGAAAAATTTCTGGAGAATGATGATGAACTCTGTAAGTGAAAAAATCCCAGTTCCGCAACGCATTGGAGCAGCCAGAAAACGAGAACTGCCCATGTCCCAGTTAGCTTCTGTTGCCAGCCCCACACCCGGTGAATGGTGCGTTGGCATCGTTCAATCGACCGGAGAAAATGGCCTGCAAATAACGAGCGGTGGAATGCAGGCGCGCGCCTTCCGGGCGGTGAGCTGCCTGCTGGAGCCAGAGCACGGAGACAGCGTTGCTTGCTTGAGAGTGGCCCCCGATGAAGTGTGGATAATTGCGGTGCTACACAGGGAAGATGGCGTCCCCAATGTGCTGAGTTGCACCGGCGCCACACGCCTGCGGGTGCGGGAAGGCGAACTCAAAATTGAAGCTGCGACCCTGGCACTGCAAAGCGAGCAGCTAACAGTTGTATCGAAACACACCCATTTGACGACGGAAACTGGCCAGTTGGTGGGGAGGCAGTTGCGGATAGTGGGTACTGCCATCAAGGTAGTCGGATCAGTCATGTCCACAGTGATGGATCGGGTGAATCACTTTAGCAAGCATTACCTGCGCACCACAGAGGGTATTGATCGTGTGAGTGCCACGCACATTGAGTTTGAAGCTCAACAGTTAATGCGGCTGGACGCCGAGCATACGCTGGTAAGTGGCGCCCAACTGGTCAAAGCCCGTGGCGCCCAAATACATTTCGGATAGGCATTCACCATGTTTGCAAACTGCCAAATGATGGGAACAGATATGGGGTTCCCGGACGTGTGCCTGACGCCAGCGCCGCCGGCACCTGCGCCAATACCTATTCCATACCCCAATATTGCAATGGGACCCATGGCGATACCCAATTGCCCGACGATACTGATCATGGGTATGCCGGCGCACAACATGGGCACGACTATTCCCATGACCAACGGCGACAATCCGGGGTTGGCAACCGGCGTCGCATCCGCCACAGTGATGGGCCCAAGCCGACATTTGACAGGTGCATTTACGGTCCTATTTCTTGGGATGCCGGCCACGCGCCTGACCAGTGTTGCCCTTCAAAACAGCACCAACTGCCCCGGCGTGCGCATCGTGCCAAGCCAGACTTTGGTGCTATTGCTGGCACCGTGAAAACGTCCATCTCAAGGTTTGTCACCGCTCCATTCTTTTGAAATTTCCGACGCAGTCTTGCCGGGAGAAAAGTACCGCGCGTTGCGGCGCTGCCAGTCAGCGCGAACCACACCTTTCGACAGCTGGTCAATTTCACCTTTGGCCCTCGCTACCGGGGATTTCAGCTCCCGGCCATCTGTCAGGGCTTCGACCACCCGTCCGCCAGCAAAGCGCACCCTCATCACTAGCGGAGAACCCACTTCGTAAACGCATCGTTGCCCGGTGTAAACGTCTTTTATGACTTCGCCAGTGCGCAGCGTGATGTCGTATTCGAGCAAATTGAACTTTGAGTTGTTACGCGGCCCATGTCTGCACCGCGCCACAACTTCATTTATCTCCTGCAGCCACAGCCGCGCATTGCTGGCCGCCTGCGGCAAAAATCCTGGTGACCAGCCGGGATCCATTCGCTTTATTTGTTCGTCGAGGCTAACGTTGATCATTTCGGCAAGCTTCGGATTCGGCAAACTGCCGGGCACTTCAACCGGGCCGTCGGTACAGGCGTTGAGCAATGCTGTCAAGAACGAAATAGCCACGATTTTTGAGCCCAAGATATAACGCTGAAACATGCCACTGATTATATTGGTGGGGATGTCAGGCGTATGCTTTGCTACAGTATGGACACGCGCCGACGGCGCTGCTTGCGGTTTGAACGCCGCATTCTCCAATCGTCCTATCCCAGGGAGTTGGTTGAAGCGGATTTTTGAATTTCGCCTTTTTGAAGTGATTCAGTAATGAAAATTGCGGTCGTCAGCATGCGTGGAGTGGCGGGTGGGAGTGGACTCGCTGCAGAGTTTGACGCCAGCGGCGGAAGCATTGGCCGCGCGACCACCAACTTGCTGGTGCTGGACGACCCGGACCGCACGGTGTCGCGAGTGCATGCGCAAGTGCTATCCCGCAACGGTGTTTTTTTCATCATTGACCGCGGCAGCAACCCTTTGTCGCATAACGGGCGCTCTTTGGGCTTGGGTAACGAGGCGCCATTGGCAAACGGTGACCGCTTGAAAATTGGCAACTTTGAGCTGGTGGTGAGCCAAGCCGACAGCAATGGCAACGGCTCCCTGATGGACGATTTGCCTACAGGCGCGGCAGGGCTGGCCTCGACGGGGCCAGGCAACGTTGACGATCCATTTGCTGATTTGATGGTGGGCTTGGCGCCTGCGCCAGTCGCCCGCCCTACAGCCGCACCTGCCAGCCCAGAATTTTTCCCAGACCCGATGGGGCTGGAAACGGCACCTTCAAAATCAGGCAAGCCAGACCCTTTTGGCGACTTGATGGGCTTCGAGGGCGTCGGCGGCGGCGCAAGCCCGCGTTCTTCTGGAAGTAACGCCTTCGAGGGGCTGCCCAACGCCAGCTCGTCCAGCATTGACGATCTGTTTGGTTTGGGACCCGCAACCGGCGGGGGCGACCCGCTGGCGCAGTCGCCTTTGGCGGGCCCCTTGTTTCAGCCCAACACGGCGTCGTCTGCCGACCCGCTGGACGCTTTGCTTGGCAATGGTCCCAGAGCCACAGCGGCCAGCCGAAGCGACCATGTGCCCATGCTGCAGCAGGCATTTGCCTTGCCAGCAGCCGTCAGCGCGAAGCTTGCTCCTGCGCCAACGCCCGCCGTGGTCCCGCGAACTGCCGACGTGTCAACAACGCCTATAGCCCGCTCTGCGCCTGCACAAGCTGCTATAGTTATCGAAAAATCGCAAGCCAGAACCGCAACCGCAACCGACAGTGAATTGCTCGCGGCTTTTTTGCGCGGAGTCAAAAGCACCCATCAAATGCCGACCCAGCTGACCCCCGAGCTGATGGAGCGTGTTGGTGCCATGTTGCACACGGCTGTCTACGGCACTTTGCAGCTTCTCCTGTCACGGCAGGAATTCAAGCGGACCGTGCATTCCGAGGTCACGATGATCTCTGCCGAGGCCAATAACCCCTTGAAGTTTTCTCCCAACGCCGAGGTGGCGCTGGCGCACATGCTCGGCCCCAGGGTCAGGGGATTCATGGAGGCTGAAGAAGCCATGAACAACGCCTACGCTGACCTGTGTGCCCACCAGTTTGGCGTAATGGTGGGCATGCGCGCGGCGCTGTCGCACGTGCTGGGGCTTTTTACGCCAGACAAACTGGAAAAGCGGTTGACTGAAAAGTCCAGGTTTGACGAAATCTTCAGCGCCAGCAGAAAAGCAAAACTATGGGACCAGTTTTGCAAACTGTATGCGGGCATTGCCGTCGAGGCAGAGGACGATTTTCACACGCTGTTTGGCAAGGCTTTTGCCGCCGCGTATGACGAGCAAATGGCGCGTTTTCAATCTGAAAAATAGCCTGGAAACACTGCGTGGAACTCGAAATTGTCACGTTGTCCCAGCAAGGCGGGCGCAACTACAACGAGGATGTGCATGGGCAGTGGAACGACGGGCAGTACGTTGCGTGTCTGGTGGCCGATGGCGCGGGGGGGCACGGCGGGGGCGACGTCGCTGCGGGCATTGCACGCACCACCATTCTGGAGGGATTTTCTGGCCAACCGGAAATCAGCCTGTCCAGCTTGCGTGCCCTGCTCTTGCGCGCCAACGCAGCCGTGGTGGCCCGCCAAAGCGAGGGTGGCAAAATGGCCGGCATGCGAACCACGGTGGTGCTGGCAGTGATCGACCTGCACAATGACGCGCTGATGTGGGCGCATTGCGGCGACAGCCGGGCCTATCTGTTCAGGGGCGGCAAGGCGCTTGCGCGCACCACGGACCACAGCCTGGTGCAGCAGATGGTGGCCAGTGGCATGATTGACGATGAAGGCGCACGCCGCCATCCGCAGCGCAATCTGCTGCTGTCCGCCCTGGGCAGCCCTGAAGCAGAGCTTGACTTGACAGTGTCAGAGCCCATGAAGCTGCTCCCCGGCGATGTGTTGCTGCTATGCAGCGACGGCGTATGGGAACCGGTGGGTGATGCGCTGCTGGAAAGCCTGCTCAAAGAGGCTGCCAGCCCCCGCATTTGGCTCAAGGAGCTGGACGAGAGCGTGCGCGCCAACGCCAAGCCAGACCACGACAACTACACAGCGCTGACGCTTTGGGCCCACGCTGAAGACGAAGTCACACAAATGATAGTCAACATATAGTTTCCCGTGCGGGCAGCCATTTCAAGTTTCAGTACCATTATTAAAGGAGAACACAAATGAAAACCAAAAGCCCCCGTCACCCTCGCGCGTCACGCGCAACAGCAGCATTGTGGGTTGCAGGCGCGCTCGCGTTTGCGGCGCCTACGGTGGCACAAGCGGCCTGCAACACCCTGTTTGAAGCGACCATCACCGCACTAGGCTCCACACAGCAGGTATGCAGCAACACCCTGGAAAATTTCTATGAGGCTGCGGTTCGCGATGTCGGCGACCGGTTCGCGGGTTATACGCAGACCTCTGCGGTGTCCACCAACTCACGCCTGCTAGGCGTCACCACTTTGCTGGATTACGCGAGTGGCAGCACCATGCTGACGTTGCGGGTGCCAGATATCGGGCTGAACCAGTCGTTCACGGGAATCGACCGGGCCGAAAGTGCGGTTTTGCTGCGCAACTATTTGCGTGACAACCCCCAGCTGTACGGCGACCTGCAACGGCGCCAGGCCGCCGTTTCGCCGCTTAGCCCCATTGCGGGGACGGGCGGTGTCATGGGCCAGGCCATCATGGCTGACTTTTCGAGCAGCTTCACGGAGAGCGCCACGCGCATTGCAAGCTCGCAGGGCAATGCGTCGCAAGGCGCGCAAAGCGTCTTAGGCGCGGCCGTGCTGCTCAGCAGCCACTCGGTGGGTGACGCCACGGTGCGCAGCGTATCTGTGCCTGTGTCGTACACCGTGCGCAATGACATTGACCCCCGCCGGCAGGCTTTGGTGCGTGCAGGGTTTGGTGTGCTGGATTCAGCAGGCGCCAAGTCTTACCAGGCGCGGCTGTCGGCGGGTTACCGGTTTCCGATGTCCGATGCGTGGGTGCTGACACCCATGCTGGGCATGAGCCTTGCGGCCTCGGCAGACGCAGCTTTTTTTGTGGGCGTGGTTCATGGCTCGCTTGCCAGCACCTATACATGGGAGTTTGACAGTTTCGATTTGACGATGGGCAATATGCTCGGCTACTACCAAACCTTCAACCCACCCGGCCTGAAGTATTCCCTTGACCCCAAGATTCGCACCACGGCATTGGTGAACGGCCTGTTCCTGAGCCAGCCCGTCAGTTTTGGCGGCAGCAAAATGTCAATCGAGTACGGTGTGTCTGACTCACGGTTATCAGGCACAAGCCTGTACCAAAACAACTCCCAGGAGGTCACCATTTCGCTTGGCACCAATAAAAACGCGTTGTCGGCCCGCAGCTTTCTGCGCGGCACGCTTGCGCTGCACCGTGCCAAAGACAGCAAGGGTGTGTCATTTAACGTGAATTACTGGTTTTAAGTCCAGCGAGTTCAAGAAGCACGCCATGCAGCAGCGCCCGGTGCTTGGATGGTTTTCCGCTACCTTGCTGGCTATGGTTGCGACGGGTGCCCAGGCCGACTACGGCACCGACCAAACCGGGTATGCGGGCTCTGGCCGTTACGACCTGATAGAGAAGCAGGTGGAGGCTCTGGCCAAGCAAGGTCCGCTGCGCACGCGCGACCAGCATGCCCTGTGCTTTGCCTATTCCAAGCTCAAACGTTACGAACGCCTGATGCCCTGCCTGAGCCAGTTGCAGGCGCTGGTGGCCAAAGGCGACCGGCGCACGCGCATTTTTGGCCTGGATGACGCTACACCCACCATCCACTTGATGCGGGCAGACGCCTTGACCGACTTGGGACAATATGCCGAAGCCCGCAAGCAGGCCAATGACGCTCTGGTGTGGCTGCGCAAAGAAAACAGCAGCGACGAAGACATGGTGGTCGCCGCCTATGCAGCGGTGGCCATAGCGGTGGCGCTGCAGGGCGATCCCACTGCAGCACGCCAAACGGTCGAGCTGCTGAAGGGCTTCAATGTCCGCAGCGACTACAAGCGTGCCAAGGCCATGGCACTGGCCCGCGCCCAAATGGCCATTGGGGCCTGGGCCGACGTGATTGTGACGCTGGAATCCAGCGATGCATCGTTCCGCTTTGACATGATGCTGGACAACCTGCTGTCAGGCGCGGCTTTTACCGGACGCAACAATTGGGTATGGACCGAGTTGCCACGCGCCTTCATGATGCACAAGGCGCAGCTCGAGGTGGGTCGGCTGGACCCCGCGCGGGCGGGTTTTGACAAGCTTCTGGCCACGCCAGAGCTGACCGTGAATGCAGAAATTTATTGGCAAGTCCTGTACGAGCGCGGACGCATTGCGGAGCGTGATGGGCAGACCGAAAAAGCCCTGGATTATTTTCGCAAAGCACGCGATTTGGTCGAAGGGCAGCGCCGCTCCATCCGCACCGAGACCAGCAAAATTGGCTTTGCCAGCGACAAGCAGGGCGTGTACCAGGGCATGGTGCGAACCGCACTGAAGCTGGGCAACAAGGCGCAAGTGCTGGAGGTGGCTGAGCAGGCCAAGTCACGCGCATTGGTGGACTTGCTGGCCACTAAATCCGACTTCGGCATTTATGGCCAGCGCGCACCCGAGATCGCAGCAGCGTTTGCCGAGTTTCAGCGCATTGACTCTGAGCTGTCGATCCAGGTGCCAGACACCAGTGTGGCGCGCCGCGCAGAGTTGAACGGGCTGATGAACCAGGCCGCCGTCCGGCTTCAAACCCTGGCGCCCCAACTTGCATCCCTTATCACGTCAGGCAGCGTCAGCGTGCAGCGCATGGCGGCGGGGCTGGGGCCACAGGAAACCCTGGTGGGGTTCTTTGCCTCTGGCAGCACCTTGTATGGCTACACCCTGGCAGGTGCGGAGATTCGAATTTTCCAGCTGGACGGCAATGGGCTAACGGAGGATGTTGGCGAGTTTGTGCAGTCCATCAAAAAACGCCGCCGCCAAACCAGAGAACTGGGCGAGCTGCTCTACAAACGCCTGCTGCGCCCGATGCAAAGCGCCATCGCGGGGCGCGACTTGCTGATCGTGCCGCATGGCAGCCTGCACTATGTACCGTTTGCAGCGTTGCACGACGGCGAGCGCTTTTTGGTGCAAGGACGGTCGCTGCGTTACCTGCCCTCGGCCATGCTGTTGGGCCTGATGCCCGAGGCGCGGGTTTTTTCGGCGTCCACCAAAGACCCGGTCAACCGGCTTCTCATACTGGGCAACCCTGACCTGGGGCAAGCGGCGCTGGATTTGCCTTCAGCGCAAATCGAGGCGCAAGACCTGCAAGCCATGTTTGCCAATACCAGTGAGCTGTTTGTGCGGCGCGCCGCCACTGAAACACTGCTCAAAGAACGCGCCTATGATTTTTCGCACATTCATGTGGCGTCCCACGGCGAGTTTTCTGCCGACGCGCCGCTGGAGTCCCGCCTGAAGCTGGCCACCGACGACAAAAACGACGGCATGCTGACGGTTAGCGAAATCTACGGCTTGCGCCTGAGCGCCAACTTGGTGATGCTGTCAGCCTGCGAGACCGGCCTGGGCAGCATCAGCAGCGGCGACGACGTAGTGGGGCTCACGCGGGGGTTCCTGTACGCAGGTGCCCAAAACGTGGTCGGCTCGCTTTGGGAGGTGGACGACGACGCTACGGCAGAGCTGTCACGGCTGATGTACGCCAGCATGAAGAAAGGCACATCAGTTGGCAAGGCTCTGGCTGAGGCCCAAGAGCAGTTAATGCGCAAAAAGCCGCACCCTTATTTTTGGGCGGCGTTTCTGGACAGTGGCACGGGGCGGTGAGGCGAAATCGTTACCAGGCTGCGATGCCCATTCCAGCGGCTGCATTGATGACAACATTCCTCTTTTGCGTCCGAAGGGGTTCAGCCAACATGGTGAATCCATCCCTGGCCTCCCGCAGCTAACTGATGCCATGCGCATCGGGCTACGCGTCACCCCCATGCTTGGGATGGCAGGCATTGGCGGTGGCGCTTCCCGCAGCTATCAAAACAAGGCGGGGTTGAACCGGTGGATCGATATTGCCACGTCAAATGTCCCTGGAATCTAGTAACACAAGTCTGAGTGGGGCATGCAGAGATGCCGCACTCCTTTCTGGCAGCCGCGTATCAAGCGGTCTTCGCGTTCGCGGGAATATTCCATTCGGCAGGCAAGGGGCCACCGTCAGCTGATCCATCGGCTTTTTGCTTGGTGTATTCGAACTTGAACTTGGCGAAGTTCAGCGACACGTTTTCGGTAAGGCGATCCTCACCACCGCTGCCCCCGGTGCTGACGCTGCTGACGATAATCTCCTCCAGGGTCAGTACCAGGTAGTCCAAAGGCGAGTCACCACCCGCCTTGCGAATAGTCAGAGTGGCTTTCGGAATGTGTTTGCCGTTACAACAATTCAGCAAAAGGAGGTGGGACGACGAGTCGATGTACTTGGTGAACGACAAATCCTGCACGTTAACTTTTCCAGCGCCGCCGCCGGGACCGCTGTGCGTCGTGCCGCTTTGCGAAGCGCCCCAACTCCAGGCCAAAAGACTGATGTGTCCTTTGTGCACTTTATCGATTGACTCGCCCGGTACGCCGTCTATGTCTAAAAACATGTCTAGTGCCATGATGTTCACCTTTAATTGAGAGAGTTAGAAAAATGGCTGCCGGGTCAAATACCAAACGCGCAATAACCAGGCAGCTATGAAGATAACGAGTGTGCAGTTCGGGATTAAAAGACTTGCAAATATTTATTTGCCACCCTTGGCGGAGGGCAATTTGGAGACCAGGCGCAACGACACGGTGAGGCCTTCAAGCTGGTAATGCGGGCGCAAAAAGAACTTGCTGCTGTAGTAGCCCGGGTTGCCTTCAATCTCTTCCACCACCACTTCAGCGGCCGCCAGCGGGCGCCTGGCCTTGGTGTCTTCTGAGGAGTTGACCGGGTCGCCATCCACGTAGTTCATGATCCACTTGTTCAGCCAGCGCTGCATCTCGTCCTTCTCTTTGAAGCTGCCGATTTTGTCGCGCACGATGCACTTGAGGTAATGCGCAAAACGGTTGCAGGCAAACAGGTAGGGCAGGCGCGCGGCCAGGTTGGCATTGGCCGTGGCATCGGGGTCGTCGTACTCGGTCGGCTTGTTCAACGACTGGGAGCCGATGAAGGCCGCAAAGTCAGAGTTTTTGCGGTGAATGAGCGACAGCAACCCGGCCTTTGACAGCTCGGCCTCGCGCCGGTCGCTGATGGCGATCTCGGTCGGGCATTTTTGGTCTACGCCGCCGTCATCGGTGGGGAAGGTGTGCAGCGGCAGGTTTTCCACCGCGCCGCCAGATTCAATGCCGCGGATGCGCGAGCCCCAGCCGTATTGCTTGTAAGAGCGGTTAATGTTGGTGGCCATGGCGTAGGCAGCGTTGGCCCACGCGTATTTGCTGTGGTCAGCGCCGGCCGTGTCTTCTTCAAAGTCAAACTCTTCCACCGGGTTGGTCTTGGCGCCATAAGGCGTCCGCGCCAAAAAGCGCGGCATGCACATGCCCAGGTACTTGGAGTCATCCGATTCACGCAGGCTGCGCCAGCCGGCGTATTCGGGGGTGGAAAATATCTTGGTCAAGTCGCGCGGGTTCGCCAGCTCTTGCCACGATTCCATCTGCATCAGCGACGGCCCGGCACCGGTAATGAAGGGCGCATGCGCCGAGGCCGCAATTTTGGCCATTTCGCCCAGCAGTTCCACATCCGGTGGGCTCTGGTCAAAGTGGTAGTCGCCGACGATGGCACCAAAGGGCTCGCCGCCAAACTGTCCATATTCCTCCTCATAAACTTTCTTGAACAGCGGGCTTTGGTCCCATGCCGCGCCCTTGAAACGCTTGAGGGTTTTGCCCAGTTCCAGCTTGGAGATGTTCATCACGCGGATTTTCAGGTGCTCGTCCGACTCGGTGTTGTTCACCATGTAATGCAGGCCGCGCCAGGCGCCTTCAAGCTTCTGAAAATCGGGGTTGTGCAAGATCAGGTTGAGTTGCGCGGTCAGCTTTTCATCAATCGCCGCAATCATGGCGTTGATGGATTTGGTGACGTCTTTGCCAATTAGCGCAGTTTGTCCCAGCGCCTGCTGAGCCAGCGTTTGCACAGCCGCTTCGACGGCGCTTTTGGCCTCGTTGCTGCTGGGTTTGAATTCTTTTTGCAGCAGGGATGCAAAGTCTCCGCCTTCAAAGGTAACGCCTGGAATGGCGGTGTCTTGGGCCAGTTTTTCAGCCATGGTGATGTTCCTCTTTGTTAGTTTTCAGATGAGTGGGGCTCAGGCGGCGGGGGGCGGCGCGTCTTCTGCCTTTTTACTGCTGGCCAGGGTTTGCAGCAGCGCCGGGTCTTCCATCACTTTGGCGAGCAGCTCTTCGGCGCCGTTTTTGCCGTCCATGTAGGTCACCAGGTTGGATAGCTGAGTGCGCGCTTCCAGGAGTTTTTTGAGCGAATCCACCTTGCGGGCCACATTGGCGGGCGAGAAGTCGTCCATGCTCTCGAAACTGATGTCCACCTTCATGTCGCCCTCGCCCGTCAGCGCATTCGGTACCGAGAAGGCGGCACGGGGTTTCATGGCCTTCATGCGGGAGTCAAAATTGTCGGTGTCAATTTCCAGAAACTTGCGGTCAGCAATGGGGGCCAACGGGTCCGCAGGCTTGCCAGACAGGTCCGCCAGCACGCCCATGATGAACGGCAGCTGCACCTTCTTTTGCGCCCCGTAGAGCTCTACATCGTATTCAATCTGGACGCGGGGCGCCCGGTTGCGGGCGACGAACTTTTGACTGCTGGTGGCCATGGTGACTTCCTTGGTTGGTTGAAGATATGGGGCAGATGCTGCGGGGGTGAATGAAACGGGTTCAGGGGGATGGTCTAGGCTGGCTTGCCCGTGATGTTTTGAATGCTGTTGATTGCGTCGGGAGCCAGGTCGTTCATGATATCGATAAAGCTCACGCCCACCAAGCGTTTCGCGCGTTTGATCAACATCGGGGCGGGATTGCCTGGCTCGGTTTTTTCCAGAAAGGCAATCACCTTGTCGAGCATCAGCAGCGCATCCTGGCGGGTGCTGATCTCGCCGCGCATCGGGCCACCGGCTGCACGCGCAGCGCCAGGGGCTGCGGTGCCATCAGCTTCTGCTTCGGCGGCTTCAGCCGCTTGCGGATTCGCCGCGGTGACGGTGGCCTGGCAGACAGTGCGAAGCAGGGAAGTGATGGCGCGCAGCGGTTTGAGGTCAATAGGGTCAGCCTGTCCGGTCTTGGCCTCGATCAGGGCTTCTAGCTGCTGGGTAAGCGTGGCCGTGCCAATGGCGACTTCAAACACCTTGGGGCTCGCGCTGTAAATGTCCAGCAAGGCGTCTGTCACTTGGGGCAGGGAGTAGCCGGGATCTTTGCCCGAGGCTGTGAGCTTGCCGTGGGCGATGGCAATGTCGCGCACCCGAATGGCTCCAACAGCACGGGAGGTGCCAATCACGCAGTCGTGCAGGTCGCGCAGCACAACACAGCCATCGTTGCCATCGGCCAACGGGGCAAGGGCATTAAGCCGCATGGTGGGATCGTTGTCATCGTCTGCATCAAGCTGGGGGTGCAACGTGTCCCAAAACCGGTCTGCCAGCCCCAGCAGCAGCGTGAGCCCCAGCGAAAACCCTTCAATGCCTTGCGTGTGGGTGGCGGCCCGCAGTGCGAGCACGCCAGTGCGCACGTCTTTGGAACGTTTCAGCAAGTCAGTGGCGCGATCTGTCAAGGCGCGCCATTCGGGCTCGACTGCCGCAATGACGGTGGCGCCAAACTGCTGCTCCGCCTTGGGCTGCGCGTCGCGCTCGAGCGCCATAAATGCGGCATCGTGCTCAAGATCCTCGCCACTGGGGAGCGCCTCGCTGATGGGACTCAACAGGGATTCGACAGATTCGGTACTGAGCATGACGCCTCTTTAGACTCTTTAACTGGACCTCTGGACTATTCAGTCTTGCGGTTTAACCATCAGAACGAACGGCTGGCCGCAAATTTCAAGTGGTCAAATGGCTGCTGCGGCACGGGAAAACTGTGACCGAAGCGGCCCGGGCTGTCAATCGAAAACTGAAGTCGAAAATTGAAAACCGCTCACGGCGCCGTGAGCGGCAGTCTGCTGGGCGACCTGGAGACCGTCTGCGAAGCCCTGGGGCACGTGCTGCCGGTCAAACCCAAATAACTATTATTTAAATAGCTGGTTATGCAAGCTGGACAAGGGCTACAGGCCAATTTTACGGTAATTTTCAGGTAAATGCGGCTGTTACCTCCTTGCTTTCGCCCAGGTGGCGGGGCGTGAGGCGCGTCAGCGCGTCGGCTGACGCACGGTGGCGCGCAGGGGTTAGTGGGGGGGAAATTTTCAGCGGCAGGGTGGACATGGTCTGGCTCCGATGGGGGAAGTGGGGCGGGGCAGGTAATGGCTTTGGTGTTGAATGAGAATGCGCATTCATCGGGCCCCGTGAGGGCGCCGTGTTGGTCGGGCGACAGCTTGCGCAAAGCATGGTTTGTGTTCAGGGTGTGTTGCCCTTGTTGGGTGTTCATTCACTCTATGCAGTGCATGGGCTTTCGGAAATAGCGCTGGCCGCAATTTGGTGTTGCACGGCGTGCAAAGCCTGGCGCGCCGGCAACACCGAGGCAGGCAGTTTCAGCCGCTACCATTGCAGGCATGAAGGATCTCGCCATCGACGACCTGCAGCTTTTTGCCCGCGTTGCTGCGCTGGGCAACCTGTCGGCGGTGGCGCGGGAGCGCGATGCGCCGACAAGCCAGGTGTCGCGCGCGCTGGCGCGCATCGAGAAAATCTGCGGCGCGCGGCTGATTCACCGCTCCACCCACGGGCTGTCGCTCACACCCGAGGGCGGGACGCTTTTGGATTACTGCCAGCGCATCAGCGGCACGCTGAAGGAGCTTGAGGGCGAATTCGCCACCCAGGCGCGCGAGGCCAGCGGCCTGGTGCGGCAAATTGGCGCGCTTGGCCGCGCACTGTATGCCTCACCGAGCGCCCGCCACCGCCTGCCCAAAATCAAGGCCTGCCTTGATTACTGGGCGCAGTGGTTTGATGCAAGCGCCCCCGCATCTGCCAATGGCTTTAAGGCATGAATACCATGACGCAACCCAGCCCCATGGCCCGCCCCACTGCCCGCTTCATGCTGTCGCACCCGGCGCATGCCATTGCCTTGGGTTTTGGCTCGGGCCTGAGCCCCATTGCCCCTGGCACGGCCGGCACGCTGTGGGCCTGGCTGGCGTTTTTGGTGCTGCAAAACTATGGCATGTCGGATGCAGGCTGGGCGCTGGTCATCGCGGCCAGCCTGCCCATCGGCTGGTGGGCCAGCACCGTCACGGCGCGCCACATGCAGGTGATGGATCCCGGCAGCATTGTGTGGGACGAAGTGGTGGCCTTCTGGCTGGTGCTGTGGCTGGTGACGCCTGCGGATTTTTGGGGGCAACTAGTCGCGTTTGCGCTATTCCGGTTTTTTGACGCAGTGAAGCCCGGCCCAGTGGGCTGGGCCGATCGGTTATTTCATGGCATAGACGCCAACTCCAACGCCAACGCCTGGGCCAAGGCCGGTTTTGGCATCATGCTGGATGACCTGGTGGCTGCGGGCTGCACGGTGCTGGTGATTGCTTTGTGGCGCTGGGTGTGATGGCTTGGGCTTGCGAAGGCCAGTAAACTTCGAACCCCGCGAAAAGCAGCTTCGGTGCCAATATGGCAGACAAATAACTGTATAAAAATACACATTTCCAGTATCATCAATGAACCTATAACGCCCCTCGGAACCCAGCCCATGCCTTACGACCTGACCGAAGAACAACGGGATCGGTACCGTGCGACTTCCATCCGTTCCCAGTTGAGGAAGCAGACGCTGCTGCGTGGTTACGATGAGGCAAAGCCTGTCCTGGGAATCAATCTTGGGGAGCGCCTTGACCCGGACGATTTAATGCCGCAGCTAGAAGTCAACGGGCTGACAAGCCTGTCATTGTTCTCGGGCGGTGGCGGATTGGATATTGGATTCGAGCGAGCCGGCTTTGAGCACCGTGCGTCCCTTGAGATTCTGGACATATGCGGCGAAACCCTTCGCGCAAACCGCCCTGATTGGGCGGTGCTTTCTGGCGCTGTAGCGGGTGATGTCCGCGCCGCTGCGTTCACAACGTTTCGGGGCGTCGATGTGGTCCATGGCGGGCCGCCGTGCCAGCCGTTTTCTATCGCTGGCAAGCAGGCCGGAGCCGATGATCCACGCAACATGTGGCCCGATTTTGTGCGCTGCATTCTTCAAACTCGGCCACGGGCGTTCATTGCAGAGAACGTTCCCGGCATGCTTGACCAAAAGTTCGAGGCTTTCATTCGAGACAACATCGTCGATCCCTTAAGCAGCCAATACACGATATTCAAGTTTAAGCTGGCGGCCCACGATTTTGGCGTACCGCAGTCGCGTCGCCGCGTCTTTTTTGTCGGCTTTCGGGCTGCACGGGATGCTGCACGATGGGTCGAACCTGAGCCAACCCATGGCGATGTCGGCACCTTGTTTGGCCCGCTGCTGCCGCGCAACACCGCCCGTAAAACGCTGGGCCTGCCCGGGATGGGCTTTGACGTTGTCGCCCCCACGCTTCGCTCCGGCTTCACTGGCCCGCGCAACACCACTGGCGTGTTGAACAGCAAGGCCTCACTGAAGGTCTGGAATGACCTGCACATTTGGCCCAATGGGGTGCAGCCCACGAGATCAATGGCAGCGGCATACCCCCCCGAAAATGGCCACTTCCGCATGTCTGTCAGCGACTGCGCTTTGCTGCAGGGGTTTCCTGCAGATTGGCGTTTCAGCGGTGCGGTGTACCAGGCGCTGGGCCAGATCGGAAACAGCGTTTGTCCGCCTGTCGCCTATGCGGTTGCGCGGCAGGTCGCGCGCGCGCTCGGAATTGCCTGATGACCGTTCAGGACGATGAGCGTGAACGGGAACTCGTTCGGGCCTTCGGCCTGACTTGGAACCGCGATCACCAGCGCGCAGGCATCGATGCGTTGCTCAATATCGAATTGGATGGCCGCATCTGCGAGTTTGAAGTAGAGGTGAAGTCATCTACAGGTTCAACCGTTTCGACGGCGCGGGACGTTGGCATGGAGCACATTGAAAAGTGGCGCCGCAAACTGTTCGTCATTGGGTTCTACTCGCGCAGCTCGGGCCGTCCGGAACTGCTTCGCTGCCTTTGCCTTACCCCACTGGACATGGAGCCCTGGATTGCATCGATTGAAAGCAAAATTGCCATAGATTTTGCACTGGCATCCCGCGCGTCGAGAAAGCTGGAGTTGGATGATCTTTTCGACGTATGCGGGCGTCAAACGACATACTCGGTGGAAGACGCGAAGCGACTGCACAAACTGCAGTGGACGTCACAACAGTACGCCGATGCGCTGGACACCACCGAGAACGGCAGGCCTCAAATTTCCCAAGGCCGGATGCTCGAAATTTTAAGGTTGAGGTCAAAATACATCGCGCAGCGGGGTGCCACGCTGAACAACCCTCATGTGACCAAAACCCATCTTGATACCTTCGCGGGAACAAGCCGAGAAGTCCAGGCCCCCAATTGGGCTGCATCGATACGGGCAATCGCAAAAGAGTTTGCGCAAGCCCACCCCGACCATCCCGCAGTAATTCGATAGCTGTTGGCAATTTTCCGGCGAGACACAAGTCAGTCCGTTTGATTTTCACGCCGAAAGCAAATTACTACCATTTATATAGCTAACTATGCATTCTGAACTAGGGCTAGTGGCCAATTCACTCCTGAAAAACAGGCAAATGCTGGCCACCGCCGAAAGCTGCACGGGTGGCATGATCGCCGCTGCATGCACCGACCTGGCTGGCTCCAGCGCGTGGTTTGACCGGGGTTTTGTCACCTACTCGAACGACGCTAAAACGCAAATGCTGGGGGTGGACGGCGCTCTGATTGCCCGGTACGGCGCGGTCAGCGAGGAGGTGGCCCGCGCCATGGTGCAGGGTGCCATCGCCCATTCGCGCGCGCAGGTCGCGGTGGCGGTGACGGGCGTGGCTGGGCCCACGGGCGGCAGTGCGGCCAAACCGGTGGGCACGGTGTGGTTTGGCTTTGCCACGCCTGCAGGTGTGGTGACCGAGATGCAGCACTTTGATGGCGACCGCGCCGCAGTGCGCACTGCCACCGTTCAGCATGCCCTGGAAAAACTGGTTGGCCTGTTAGAAAAGCAGGCAAAACCCGCGCGCTCACCTTGATCAGGCTTTCAAAAACCCCCGCAAATCCCGCCGTGGGGTGTGCTGCTGCGGCGCGCAATAGCCAATGCGGCAAAACATCTGCACCGTCTCTTGCGTAGCGGGCTGGCCCAGCAGCAAAGTGTGCAGGCGGTCGTACCAGGGTTTCATCTCGGGGAATTCCTGCGGGGCCTGGCTCATGGGGTGCATTTGCAGGCCCAGCTCGGTTGCCTTGAGTTGCAGCCGCATGTAGGCGCGCCCGGCCTGCACCTCGGCGCTGCGTAGGGTGCCCTGCGCCGCGTGGCGTGCCGTGGGGGTGGACAGCCAGACGAAGCCCATCGCGGTGCGGCTGTGGCCTTCAAAGCGGTCCATCATCTGCTTGTAGGCGGTGCTGCCGTCCTGCGGCGGCGCTGTGCGGTCGAATGCGCCCACGCTGTTGGCAATACGCGGCAGCCAGCCGTTGACGCTGATGCCATCGCGATGCTGCGCAATCTCTACCGGGCCAACGCGTGTGAGCCGCACGCTTTCCATCACGGTGCGCGGCATCAGCAGCTCGGTGCGGGCGGATTCCCAGCACAGGGTGCGCAAGGGCTCCAGCCTGGCGGCGTCGACCGTACCGCCAAATTTCACATCCCCGGAAGCTACGTCAGGATCGGTCAACGCGGATCGCAAGGCTTCGAGCGTGGCCGGTGCCACGGTGCGCGTGGTGTCGTATTTGACCTTGGCCGTGTGGCGGTGCAGCAGTTGCTCAAACAATGAATCTCTCAGCGCGTCTTTGCCCGGCACCCGTGGCAATGCCGGCGCAAGGGAGCCAGGCGCGACGATGGGCGCAGGCAGGAGCACCGCATTACCAGCCCAGCTTACCCGCGCCACGGGGCGCTCGTCCACCTCGCGCGGCTTGAATTCGCCTTGGGGGAAGAGTTGCACTTGCGTGTTCAACCCACGCTCGCGCAGCGCCAGCACCAGCGACTCAATGAACGTGCCCTGGCTCACCACAATCTGGCGAAACCAGGGGTCGGTCATGGGCAGCATGCGCGTGCGGTCCACGTAAAGCGTGATGGCGTTGGGCTCGCGCAAGTCCACCAGCCACGGCTGGCGGTTGTGCGAGTTGGGTGCAAGGATGGCGTAGCCCAGTGCCCAGCGCCGTACATCGGGTTCATTGCCCGGGCCTTGCCAGGCCACAACGGCTTCGGCTGGAAAAGCGTCGCTGCAAGCCGTGAGGCTGGCCAAGGACGACGCCACTGCGCCGCCGCCCACAAGGCGAATGAAGTTTCTGCGATGCATGGTGATTCCTGTTCAGCGCTTCAAGCCGGCGAAGGTTGGCGCGTCGGACTCGCCAACAGAGTTGGCGTTCGACATGCCCAAGTCCTCCAGCGCAAAGCGCACTGCCTGCGGCAACGCCGTATGCGGCTCGGGGCCGATCAGCGCGGTGAGTTTGCTGTTGGCCAGCGCATGCGGCGTCTCCCACAGATAGCGCATTTCCAGCAGCGCGCGCCAGATGGGGTTGACCAGCGCACCGAGTCGGATGATGGGCCATGGCAAACGGTTTAATTTAAGTTGACTGCCCGGCTTGACCCAGCCTTGCGCAATGGCCACCGGCTTCAACGTGTCCAGCCATTGGTGGGCGCTGATTTGCCGGCCCGCAAAATGCAACACCTCAAACGGCTGCAACCGCCCGCGCTGGGCTGCCACCGCCACAAACGTGCGGGCCAAATCGGGCAGGTAAGCCCAGGGCGTGGGCACGTCACGCGGGCCAGGGTAAGTGAACACGCCTTTGCGGATGTTTTTGACCAAGGTGGTGTCAAACCACGTGCCCCGGCCACTGCCAAAAAAGTCACCGGCCCGAATGACGATGCCGCGCACTGTGGCTGCGCCATCTTCGGCAGCGCGTTGCAGCCGCTGCTCCATCTCCACGCGAAGCTGGCCTTTGACGGTGCTTGCCGCCTGTGGCGTGTCTTCCCGCAGCACACCGGGCATGCCGGTGCCAAAGTTGTAGACATTGCCGGGCAGCATCAGGGTGGCGCCCAGCGCACGCGTGATGGCGATAGCGCCGTCCATCATCGGCAGCACCTGGGCGTGCCAGGCGTTGTCGGTGTAGGCGGGGTTCAGGGCATGCACTACCACCGATGCGCCCTTTGCAGCCGCCGCAATGGCAGGCAAATCATGCAGGTCGATGCCAACCCGCTGCATGCGCGCATCGTCCGCCGCCTCGGCAGGTGCCTTCGCACCCGGCCGGGTTTGGCCGACGACCCGCCAGCCCGCATCGCAGAAAGCACGCGCTGTGGCCAAGCCAAAGCGGCCCCGCGCGCCCAGAATCAGGACAGTCTCTTGCATAACTTCACTCCAAAAAGTTGATTGATGGGGTGAATTGTGGAAAGATCCAGTCCAATGCACAATTGCATAAACATGTTTAAGAGACATGCATTTATGAATGGCAAACAATGAACGCGCAGCACCCACAGGGCTTTGACTGGAGCCTGATCCGCAGCTTTCTGGCAGCGCTGGACGCAGGCAGCCTGATGGGTGCGGCGCGCGCGCTGCACACCAGCCAGCCGACCCTGGGGCGGCACATTGCTGAGCTGGAATCCCAACTCGGGCTGACCCTGTTTGAGCGCACTGGGCGCGGCCTGGTGGCGACCGCCAGCGCATTGCAGCTTGAAGCATCCGCCCGCGCCATGGAAGCCGGTGCGCTGCAGCTTTCGCGCGGCGTCTCGGGCGCGCAGGCGCGCGCCAGCGGAACCGTGCGCATCACCGCCAGCCAGCCGGTCGCCTGCTACCTGATGCTACCCATCCTGGCCGACATGCGCCGCGCGCTGCCCGAGATCCAGGTTGAACTGGAGTCAAGCAACGTGGTGAGCAACCTGCTGCGCCGCGAGGCCGACATTGCCGTACGCATGGCGCGCCCGGACCAGAGCACGCTGGTGGCCAAAAAGATAGGCATCGTCAAAGTAGGGGCCTATGCATCGCGCGACTACCTCGCAAGGCATGGCGCACCCACCGAGGCGATGGACTTGTTTCACCACGCGCTAATCGGCTTTGACAAAATTGACGACACCGTGCGCGGCTTTCGTGCCCACGGGCAGAGCATCACCCGCGAAGCCTTTGCGCTGCGCAGCGACGACCTGATCGTGCACTGGCAGGCGGTGCGCGCGGGCCTGGGAATTGGTTTTGTCGCAGACTATCTGGCGCGCACAGACAGCAATGTGCAGCGCGTGCTGCCCACCCTGAAACTGCCCGAGCTGCCGATGTGGCTGGCCGTGCACCGCGAGATCCGGACCAGCGCGCGCATCCGGGCGGTGTTTGACTTTTTGGCGAAATCGCTGCCAGGCGTTAGTTGACGGGACTTCACAACATGCTTGCTTCATTTTCACCGGGTGGTTTGGCGCTGGTCATTGGTTCCACCGGCGGCATAGGGGCTGCCTTGCTTTTGCAGCTTGAATCCGATGCCACGTTTGCTCGCGTCCTCGGGTTGTCACGCGCCAGTGAGCCCACGCTGGACTTGCTCGACGAGGCCAGCATTGCGCAGGCAGCCCAACACATCGCTGCATTGATGCTCGAATCAATCCTGGACTTGCGGCTGGTCGTTGACGCTACCGGCACGCTGTCGGCAAACGGCCACGCGCCCGAGAAAAGCTGGCGCCAGCTGGACGCAGCGCAAATGGCGCACGCTTTCGCCATCAACGCGATTGGCCCAGCGCTGCTGATGAAGCATTTTTTGCCGCTGCTGCCCCGGCAAGGCAAGGCGGTGTTTGCCACGCTCTCTGCCAAAGTCGGCAGCATTGGCGACAACCGCTTGGGTGGCTGGTACAGCTACCGCGCCAGCAAGGCCGCGCTGAACCAGCTGGTGCACACTGCGGCCATCGAGCTGCGCAGGAGCCAGCCAGAGGCGATCTGCGTGGCGCTGCATCCTGGCACGGTGGCAACCGGTCTGTCGGCGCCATTTGCAAAAACCGGGCTGGACGTGCAATCGCCCGCCGACGCGGCAAGCCGCCTGCTTTGCGTGGTGGACGGTTTGACAGCCGCTGATTCAGGCGGATTTTTCAACCACGATGGAACTGTGCTGCCGTGGTGAACCCACCCCTCATGCCCCGTGGCACTTCTTGAATTTTTTGCCACTGCCACAAAAACACGGGTCGTTGCGCCCCGGCTTGGCCTCAGCACGCACCGGCTCTACGCGCTCCCCGAAGTCCTGCCACAAATCACGCAGGCTGTAGACCGCCCAAACGGCATCGGCAAATTCGTTCAACCGGCGCTTGCTGACGCTAGGCGCGCCGCCTTCTTCATACACGCACACCGCAGGCGCATCGTTGTCATCCTCAGTGAGGGCAATGATGGCCTCGAGCGATTCGTCCAGGAGTTTCCGGGCCTTTTTGTCGCGTGGCGGCGTCCATTCTTCGGGCCAGCTTTCCACCGCGTACATGAAGCCGATGGCCCACACCTGGCCGTAAGACGGAACCTCACCGCCCGGCAGGCCCGCGCGCGCTTCGGGCGAGAGTGCCGCCACCGCGCCCTTCAGGTCCATGACTTCCGGTATGTAAGCCCGGTCATCGTCCAGCGTGTGAACGTCCGCGTTGAGCGCTTCGGCCACTTCGTTCCAGCGCTGCACCCACAAGTCCATGAAGCGTTGCAATTGGGCTTCGTCGGCAAAGGAGCCTTCGCCTGAATCGTCTGATGCACCCGGATCATCGGGTTCATCAGATTCAACGTCATCGTCTGGCCACGCCATCCCGCCGCCCATGTCAATGTCCAGCAGCACAGGCAGGTATTCGCTGGCCCCAATCACGCGCCGACAGCAGATCAGCGCCGCCATGAAACCTTCGCAAAACTCCCACTGCGGGGTTTCATCATTGCGGGTGCGCAAGTCTTCAAGAATCGCGTCCAGCTCGTCAAATTCCTTGAACTCCATTGCTCCTGTGCCGGTGTCGGACTGGGGCGCGGTGCCCATATCAGCGTTGGTGTCAGTATTGGGGTCCGTCATGCGACGCAGTTTATCTGTGAAGGCGGGGCTGCGGAAGCCGCTGTGTGTGAGACGTGTCCCAGGTGTTTTCTGCAAAGAGTTTTTCAGTGTCGCCATCTAGTGCTGGTATCGTTCCGGGTTACCGAGTTTCTTCGCCCACCCCATGCTAAACACCCTCAACTCATTTTTCCCGATTCGCTTCACCGTGTTTGGCCTGTCTGTCATGGGCCTGCTGCTCAGCGTGTTCACGCTGGTCGGGTTTCGCATTGGCGGGTTCTCGGCCGTGGTCTTTGCGGGGCTGGTGGGCGTGGGCATATACGACGTGGTGCAGACCAAGCGCTCGGTGCTGCGAAACTACCCCATCATCGGCCACCTGCGCTTCATGCTGGAATTCATCCGCCCGGAGATGCGGCAGTATTTTCTGGAAAGCGATGTGGAGGCCATGCCGTTCTCTCGCTCGCAGCGCTCACTGGTGTACCAGCGCGCCAAGGGCGACTCCGACAAACGGCCATTTGGCACCCAGCTTGACGTGCACGCCCTAGGTTATGAGTGGATGAACCACACCGTCAAGCCCAGCACCGTGGCGTCGCATGATTTCCGGGTGTGGATTGGCGGCGATCCGGGCCAGGCCCAGGCTGGCCAAGCGCAGGCGGACACAAATCCCTGCACGCAGCCTTACCACGCCAGCATATTCAACATCTCGGCCATGAGCTTTGGGGCACTCAGCGCCAATGCCATTCTGGCGCTCAACGCCGGGGCCAAACGCGGCGGATTTGCGCACGACACAGGCGAGGGTTCCATCTCTGCCCACCACCGCGTGCACGGCGGCGATTTGATCTGGGAAGTGGCCTCGGGCTATTTTGGCTGCCGCAATGACGATGGCAGTTTCAACGCCGAAAAGTTCACAGCCAATGCCCGCGACCCGCAGGTCAAGATGATTGAGATCAAGCTCAGCCAGGGCGCCAAGCCTGGCCACGGCGGCGTGCTGCCGGGCGCCAAGGTGACGGCAGAGATCGCCCAGGCGCGTGGCGTGCCGGTGGGACTGGACTGCATTTCCCCGGCCTCGCACAGCGCCTTCAGCACGCCGATGGAGATGATGCATTTCATTGCCCGGCTGCGCGAGCTGTCGGGTGGCAAGCCCACGGGTTTCAAGCTGTGCATCGGCCACCCGTGGGAATGGTTTGCCATGGTCAAGGCCATGCTGGCCACCGGCATCACGCCCGACTTTATTGTGGTGGATGGCGCAGAAGGCGGCACGGGCGCGGCGCCGCTCGAATTCACCGACCATGTCGGATCGCCGCTGCAAGAGGGCCTGCTCTTGGTGCACAACACGCTGCGCGGCGTTGGCCTGCGTGACCGCATCAAGATTGGCTGCGCTGGCAAAGTAGTCAGCGCGTTTGACATCGCCCGCCTGATGGCGCTGGGCGCCGACTGGTGCAACAGCGCACGTGGCTTCATGTTCGCGCTGGGCTGCCTTCAGGCGCAAACCTGCCACACCGGCCACTGCCCCACCGGCGTTACCACGCAAGACCCGCTGCGCCAGCAGTCACTTGTTGTGCCCGACAAGGCCGAGCGCGTTTTCAACTTTCACCAGATGACACTGCACGCACTCAAAGAGCTGGTGCAGGCCGCTGGGGTGATGCACCCTGGCGAGATCACCGCGCACCACATCGTGCGCCGCGCTGCGGATCAAAAAGTGATGTCGCTGGCGCAGTCGATCTTGACGCAATTGCCCGACCGCGCCCTGCTTGAGAGCGACCTGCATGCCTTGCCCGTGATCTACCGCCAGGCCTGGCCACAGGCGGCAGCCGAGAGCTTCATGTTGCAGACGGCGCGGGAACCGGCGCTGCTTCGGTGACGCAGGCGCTGCTGCAAATCCCGCTTGGCCTGGCGTCCGACCGGCTGGGGCGCAAGCGCGTGATCATTGCCGGGTTGCTGGTGTTTGCGGCAGGCAGTTTCATTGCCGCGTCGGCCCACAGCCTGGGCTGGCTGATTGTCGGGCGCGCGCGGCAAGGTGCCGGTGCGGTCTGCGCAGCGGTTACTGCGCTGCTGGCAGACCAGACGCGTGATGAGGTGCGCGCCAAGGCGCTGGCGCCCATGGGGGCAGGGCCTGTTTGCGATGTGCGCAGGGGGCATGCTGCTGTGGCTGCTGGTGGCCTGGCCGATGCGGGCGCAGGCAATGGCCCAGCCAAATGCGGCTCTTGACTCTGCGCCCAGCCCTGCAACTAAACCCGCGCCAAACGCAGGATAATCGTCCAAATTCTGGAGAAAAACCATGGCATCTGTGAACAAAGTCATTCTGCTCGGCAATTGTGGCCGCGACCCCGAAATCCGCTATTTGCCCTCGGGCCAGGCGGTGGCCAACGTCACCTTGGCCACGTCCACCAAGCGCAAGGACAAAAACACCGGCGAGATGGTGGAAGACACGCAGTGGCACCGCATCACGTTTTTTGACCGTCTGGCTGAAATCGCTGGTGAATACGTCAAAAAAGGCAACCCCATTTACGTGGAAGGCCGCCTGAAATACGGCAAGTTCACCAACAAGGATGGCGTTGAGCAAAACACCTGCGACATCATCGCCACCGAGATGCAGTTGCTGGGTGGCCGCGAGGGGCGCGGGAGCCCCAGTGGCGAAGAGGGCGGCGGCAGCAGCTATTCGCGCCCCGCACCTGCATCGCGCCCGGCAGCGCAGGCACCACGCCAGGCCCCCGCACCGGCCAAATCTGCCAGCGGGTTTGATGACATGGACGACGATATTCCGTTTTGATGTGGACACTGCCCAAAAAATGACCACCACCGCAGCATCCCTGCCCCCATTTCACCTGGCCTTTGCGGTTCATAGCCTGGCCGCATCGCGCCAGTTCTATGGCAATCTGATGGGCTGCCCTGAGGGCCGCAGTTCAGACGAGTGGATTGACTTCAACTTCTACGGCCATCAAATCGTGTGCCATCTGGTGCCGGGCAAGGCGGCGGCGCGCCCGACCAATGCGGTGGATGGCCATGACGTGCCGGTGCCTCATTTCGGCGCCGTGTTGCCAATTGCGCAATGGCAGGCGCTGGCCGACAAACTGACGGCTGCCGGCACCGATTTCATCATCAAGCCCTACATCCGCTTCAAAGGCGAAGTGGGCGAGCAAGCCACGATGTTTTTGCTGGACCCGAGCGGCAACGCGCTGGAGTTCAAGTCGTTTGCCGATCTGGATTCGCTGTTTGCAAAATAGCTCTCCAAAGCCAGTTAACTATATAAATAATAGCTAATTATGCATATCTGGCGAGGGCTACAGGCACTTTTTACCGGTTATTTAGGCTGAAATCCGGCTATGGCGGCCACATTCAAGGGGTTTGAGGGTTTTTTGTCTGCTGCGTGAAGGTTGGCGTTGATGACACCACCGCCCAAACACACCTCACCGTCGTACAGCACGGCCGACTGCCCCGGCGTCACCGCCCACTGCGGGTCGGGAAACTCAAGGCTGAAGGCATTGCCACTTTCACCATTCACGCCACTCAACGTGCAGGCTGAATCCACCTGGCGATAGCGGCTCTTGGCTGCGTACAGGCCGGGCGCGGGCGCATGGCCTGCCACCCAACTCGCGTCCAGCGCATGCAGCGCAAAGGACTGCAGCCACGGGTGGTCATGCCCCTGCACCGCCCACAGCGTGTTGGCCTCAATGTCTTTGCGGGCCACATACCAGGGCTGATGCTCGCCCAAGCCGCGCTGCCCGCGCGCCTGTGCGGCTTTGAGGTCGGCACCCTTGGCCTTGACTCCACCAATGCCAATGCCCTGGCGCTGCCCCAATGTATAAAAACTCAGGCCAAGGTGCTGGCCAAGTACGCGCCCCGCATCGCTTTTGATCGGCCCGGGTTCTCTGGCGATGTAGCGGTTCAAAAAATCGCGGAACGGCCGCTCGCCGATGAAGCAGATGCCGGTCGAGTCCTTTTTCTTCGCGTTGGGCAGGCCAATCTCGGCGGCAATGCGGCGCACCTCGGTTTTGAGCAACTCACCCACGGGGAACAGCGTCTTGGACAACTGCGCCTGGTTCAGCCGGTGCAGAAAATAGCTTTGGTCTTTGGACGGGTCCAGGCCCTTGAGCAACTCATGCCTGCCTGATGTTTCATTCAGCCGAACCCGCGCGTAATGCCCGGTCGCAATCTTCTGGGCACCCAGACGCAGGGCGTGGTCCAGAAAAGCCTTGAACTTGATTTCGGCGTTGCACAAAATATCTGGGTTGGGCGTGCGGCCCGCCTTGTACTCGCGCAGGAATTCGGCGAACACGCGGTCTTTGTATTCGGCGGCAAAGTTGACGTGCTCGATCTCGATGCCCAGCACGTCGGCCACGGCTACAGCGTCTACGAAGTCGATATTGGACGAGCAAAACTCATCAACATCATCACTCGAACCTCCGGGTCGATCATCATCCTCCCAGTTTTTCATGAAGATGCCGATCACGTCATAGCCCTGCTGTTTGAGCAGATGCGCCGTCACCGCAGAGTCCACACCGCCGCTCAAACCCACCACAACGCGTTGTTTGCTCTTTTGCATGGGACCGGATTATCCCCGCCGGGGTGCCAGTGCCGCTGTGTTGGCAGAAATGGCACTACTCCACCATAGCCGAGAGCGGTGGCGGGCGCTAGCTGTACGCCATCACCGCGCCGGGCCAGGCTTTTCTGCCCAGCAACCGGGTGGAAGCTGACGCCCTGTTGGCCCGCATGCAGGACGCAGGCAGCCCCCAGTTGGGCCGCCCGCCGCAAGTGGTTCGCGCTCTGGAAAACTTCAAGATGGCGGTGCGTGACTACACGCCGCGCGGCTTCGATCCCGTCGCCCTCACGCTGGAAATCGACTTTGCCCTGCACGGCGCAGGCCCGGCCACCAGGTGGGAGGCGCAGGCGCAGGGCGGCCAAAGACTCGGTGTGGGCGGCCCGCGCGGCTCGTTCATCCGGCCAACGGACTTTGATGGCCATTTGCTCATTGGCGACGACACCGCCTTGCCCGCCATCGCCCGCCGCCTGGCCGAGCTGCCTGCACAGGCGCCCATTTGGTGGGTGCGCGCGACGTCACCCCGAAATGGATCAAGGCGGCAGGGTACTGGCGCCATGGCAGCGCCGCGACCCATGACAAAATCGAGGCATAAAGCCGCAGTACCGGGCTTTCAAATTAACACGATGGGGTGAAGTTGGGCGCAGGCGTCGATGTTCTGGTGATTGGCGGTGGCAACGCGGCCCTGTGCGCTGCGTTGATGGCGCGCGAGGCGGGGGCCAGCGTGCTGCTGCTTGAAGCCGCCCCGCGTGAATGGCGCGGCGGCAACTCGATGCACACGCGCAACCTGCGCTGCATGCACGACGCGCCGCAAGACGTGCTGACCGGCACCTATCCGGAGGAAGAGTTCTGGCAGGACCTGCTCAAAGTCACTGGCGGCAAGACCGATGAAAAGCTGGCGCGCCTGGCAATCCGGGAATCGTCCACCTGCCGCGACTGGATGCGCCGCCACGGTGTTTTTTTCCAGCCCTCGCTCACGGGCACGCTGCACCTGTCGCGCACCAATGCCTTCTTCATGGGCGGGGGTAAGGCGCTGGTGAACGCGTATTACCGCAGCGCGCAAAGGCTGGGCGTGCAGGTCCGTTACACCGCGCCGGTTGACGGCATCGAATTGGAGGCCTCGGCCGAATCTGGACGGCGCGAATTTAAAGCCGGGCTGCTGAAAAGCGGTGAGCGCATCACTGCCAAAGCCTGCGTGCTTGCCGCTGGCGGGTTTGAGTCCAACCTAGCCTGGCTGCGCGAAGCCTGGGGCCAGAACGCACTGGG
>JANYJD010000038.1 GCA_025358555.1 Rhodoferax sp. | reverse complement strand
GCCTTGGCAGCGTCAGCTTTTGCCTGCTTTTCATCAGCTTTGGCCTTTTTGTCAGCTTCTTTCTTGGCTTTTGCTTCAGCTTTTGGATCTTTCTTTTCTTCTTTGGCAGCCGCGACTGGCTCTTTCGCAGCAGGAGCAGCTACCGCAGCGGGCATGGCTGCGGGGGTACCGGCCTTAGCGGGTGCAGCGGGTGCAGCGGGTGCAGCGGGTGCAGCGGCAACTGGCGCAGCCGGTGCTGCAGCTTTTGCAGCGGCGGGCTTGTCGTCCTTTTTCGCGGCAGCGGCAGCGGGCGCGGCAGCCACGCCTTTGAAGCCGGCGCCACCGACGGTGAGGCCTTCAGCGGAAAACTTGGCAGCATTGCCTTCGCCAACGCCTTTGACACGGTCAATGAAATCGGTCCAGTCCTTGAAGTTGCCCTTTTTGCGCTCATCCACGATTTTGGCGGAAATCGCCGGGCCAATGCCCTTGATTCCGTCCAGCTCGGCGGCGGTGGCCTTGTTGACGTCAACAGCAGCAAACGACGCAGCGGCGTACAGCATGACCACAAAGGCAAAAAGTTTCTTGAACATGAATTAACTCCTCAGGTGTAAAAATAGGGAAACACAAGACCCGGCATGACGAGCCTCCGGGGCCTAAGCCATAACGACAACCAGTGACTGCCGGTTGACCGGTTTTATAACAAAGATGGTTTGCGACCCCATGTTTGTTGCGTGGGGCCGCTTTTTACGGCTGTGAAGCCAGCCAGCGCATGTATCGGCTGACCCCTGCCGCGACGTCTGAAAAAGCGTGATCGCAGCCCACTGAGCGCAATGCCGACAAGTCGGCCTGGGTGTAGCACTGGTATTTGCCACGCAAAGTGTCTGGAAAAGGCACGTACTCAATCAATCCAGCGGCAGCGGCCTGGGCCAAATCAGACGCGGGCGCGCCGGTGGACCGGCTTGCCTCATTGACAACGGCCAGCGCCAGGTCGTTAAATGGCTGCGCACGCCCGGTGCCCAAGTTGAAGATGCCCGAATGCTGCGGATGGTCCAAAAACCAGAGGTTGACAGCCACCACGTCGTCGACATAGACAAAGTCGCGCATTTGCGCTCCGGGGCCATAGCCGCCGTACTCGCCAAACAGTTTGACTTTGCCCTGTGCCTGAAACTGGTGAAACTGGTGAAAAGCGACACTGGCCATGCGGCCCTTATGTTGCTCATGCGGGCCGTAAACATTGAAGTAGCGGAAACCCACCACCTGGTTGCCCTTGCCAGACGGGCCTGAAGGGCCTGACGAATTTGACGTGCCGGGCATTGCGAGCGAGAACGCCGCTGCGCATTCGCGGCGCATGCGCTGGTCGAACAGCAGTTTGGAGTAGCCGTAGACGTTGAGCGGACGCTCGTGGGCGGGTGTTTCCCTGAAAGCCGCTGGAACTCCCGAGCCCGGCTGGGCCGGTGTGGCCATGCCATACGTTGCCGCCGATGACGCGTACAGCAGGCGCGTGCCCTGCTGTCGGCAGGCGTGGAACAGACCGACCGACAGCGTGTAGTTGTTGCCCATCATGTACTTGCCGTCGGCTTCCATGGTGTCGCTGCACGCGCCTTCATGAAACACTGCTTCTACAGGGCCGTAGGCACCCTGCGCGAACTGGCCATAGAAAGTGCCCGCGTCCACATAGTCGGCAATGTGCAGCGCGGCCAGATTGAGGAATTTATCGCCCAGCGTCAGGTCATCCACGGCGATGATGTCGTCAATGCCCCGGGCGTTCAGGCCTTTGATGAGGTTGCTGCCGATGAAACCAGCGGCACCCGTGACAACGATTCGGGTCATGATGATTTTTCCTCAACGTGTGATGAACGTACGGTTGACTTGGGGCAGGCTTAGAGCTGTCAAGCCGCTGCAAACAGCTCGTCGTAGCTCACGGTGGCCGTGCCAAATTTTCCCACCACCAGGCCACCCGCGCGGTTGGCCAGCGGCAACGCGCTGCGCAGGCTCAAACCCGCTGCCACACAAGCGGCCATGGTGGCAATGACCGTGTCGCCAGCGCCGGTCACATCAAACACCTCCCGCGCCAAGGCGCTCACGTGCAACTGGCCTTGCGCATCAAACAGGGTCATGCCCTCTTCGCTGCGGGTCAGCAGCACGGCATCCAGATTGAGTTGCGTGCGCAGGTTCTGCACGTTCAACTGCAGTTGGGCTTCGTCGCGCCACGGGCCAATCACCTGCAGCAGTTCCAGCCGGTTGGGCGTGATGACTGTGGCGTTTTTATAGCGCGAGTAGTCGCTGCCTTTGGGGTCGATCAGCACGGCCATGCCCGCGGCGCGCGCGCCTGCGATCATGTCGGCTACATGCGCCAGCCCGCCTTTGCCGTAGTCGGAAAACAGCACGACGCCGTGGCCCGGCAGAAGCCCGGCGAATGCGGCGCTTTGCGAGGCCAGGGTTTCTGTCTTGGGCGTGTTCTCAAAGTCCAGGCGAAGCAGTTGCTGCTGGCGGCCAATCACGCGCAGTTTGACGGTGGTTTTTGAATGCGCGTCGCGCCCAAAATGCGGCTCAATGCCGGTTTGCGCCACCAGCGCCTCCAGCTTGTGGCTGGCTTCATCGTCACCCACCACTGTCAGCAGCGATGCCTTGGCGCCCAGGGTGACCACGTTGTAGGCGACGTTGGCTGCAGCGCCCATGCGCTCTTCTTCGCGGGTCACGCGCACCACTGGCACGGGCGCTTCAGGCGAGATGCGGTCCACCGCGCCAAACCAGTAGCGGTCCAGCATGGCGTCGCCGACGACCAGCACGCGGGCATTGGCCAGCTGTTCACGGGAAAGGTTTGAAAGTTGGGTCATCCTAAAGTTCTTCTATGCGCTTGGCGGGATAGCTGTCCCAAGCCTGGCAGCCAGGGCATTGCCAGAAGCGTTGCGTGGCTTCAAACCCGCAGGCCGCGCAGCGGTAACGTGTGAGCGGCTTGACGGCATGGTCCAGCGCGCGCTGCACCTGTGGGTGAAACTGCTCATGCTCGAGCTTTTCGCCGGCAATCCATTTGGCAGCCGCAACCAGAGAAGGCTCGCGCTCCAGATGGCGCACATACCAGACGCGTGCGCTGGGGGAGGGGCCGTCCACGGCGGGCTCCAGTGTCACGATCGCCTCAAGAACGTCCAGAGAGGGCGATGCGGCGTAACTTGTTTTCAGCAGGTCAAGCGCCGCGCCCGGCTGGCCGGATGCGATGGCCAGGTGCGCCAGTTGTGCTGCTAGCAAAGGCGTTGCGGCAGGGGCGAATTCAGTTGCTTCTGAAAGGGTGTCAAACGCAGTGGCGGGGTCGCCCATCCCACTTTGCAGCTGTGCGAGATCCATGCGTGGCCGGGGTGCCGATGGTGCGGTTTTGATAGCTTGCTGAAGCAACACCATCGCCAGGCCAGGCTCTTTGGCGGCAACGTGTGCACTGGCCTGCTCGCACAGGTAGTGGGAGAGGCGGGCGCTGAAGCTGCCGTGGTTCGAGTTTTCGAGCTTCTGTGCGATCTGCGCCGCGTGCGTCCAGTCGCGGGAGCGCTCACAGTTGGCCAGACGGGCCAGCCGCGCCTGCGGCTCGTAGGACGTGCCTTCGAGCTTGAGCAGCGCGGCCTCGGCGCGGTCCAGCAGGCCGGCCTTGAGGTAGTCCAGCGCCAGCGCGTGCTGTGCGCGGTTGCGGTCCGCGTGCCCCAAGTCGCCGCGCGACAGCAAATGCTCGTGCACCCGCACGGCGCGCTCGTATTCGCCGCGCCGGCGAAACAGGTTGCCCAGCGCAAAATGAAGTTCTGACGTGTCGGGATCGCTTTGGACGGCCTCAATGAAGGCGTCAATGGCCTGGTCCTGCTGCTCATTGAGCAAAAAATTCAGGCCTTTGAAATAGGCCTTGGGCGCACGCTGGTTTTCCATGCGCATCTGGCGCAGGTCAAACCGGGATGCGAGCCAGCCGAGCACAAACGCCACTGGCAGGCCCAGCAGTATCCAGCCGAGGTCAAAGTCCATGCGCAGGCGCAGTGGCAGGCTGTGTTTCGCGGCGCTCAGTACCTTGCGGGGCTCCTTCTGGTGCGATTTGGCGGGCCGCATTCTGAGCCGATTTTCTGGTGCGGGCGGCTGCGCTGCGGTGCTTCCACCAGCGTGGCACCATGCCCAGCACCCCCACGGCAAGGCCTGCAGCGAAGGCCGCAAGCACGATCAACACCATGGGAGAACGCCACTGAGTGCCAAAGAAAAAATGCACGGTGGCGTCTTGCTGGTTGTTCAGCGCAAATGCAAACAGGGTAAAAAAAATGGCACCATTGAGCAGCCATTTCAGGCACCAGACAAGCTGTTTCATCATTGTCCCCAAAGACGATGCAATTTTAGACCCGGGCTATGGCGTCAGGCTTGGAGCCGGTTTTGGTTTCGATTTTGAAATCAATCTCGGCTGTGCGCGCGTCTACCGTCTCGCGCAACGCTTTGCCGGGTTTGAAATGCGGCACACGTTTTTCGGGAATGGCAACGCTTTCGCCGCTGCGCGGGTTGCGCCCCAGTCGGGGTGGCCGGTGGTTGATGGAGAAGCTGCCAAAGCCGCGGATCTCGATCCGGTGGCCCCGCACCAGAGCGTCATTCATGGCGTCAAGGATGGCCTTGACGGCGAATTCAGTGTCCCGGTGCGTGAGCTGGGAGAACCGGTTGGCGAGTTCTTCAACTAGGTCAGAGCGCGTCATGGCATCAAAAGCGGTAAAGCGTTTTCAGGAGATAAAAAAAGCGACCGGCGCTGGTGGCGTCCGGTCGCTCGCAGTCAAATGCCAATCAACAATGCTTAATTGTTGTCCAGCTTGGCGCGCAGCAGGGCACCCAGGCTGGTCGTGCCAGCATTTTCACGGGCAGAGTTCTGGCTCAAGGTGGCCATGGCCTCAGACTGGTCGGCCATGTCCTTGGCCTTGATCGACAGCTGGATGTTGCGGGTCTTGCGATCCACGTTGACCACCACAGCGGTGACTTCGTCGCCTTCCTTGAGCACGTTGCGGGCATCTTCCACGCGGTCACGGCTGATTTCGGAGGCGCGCAGGTAGCCAATGATGTCGTCGCCCAGGTCAATCTCGGCGCCCTTGGGGTCCACCGTCTTGACCTTGCCGGTTACAACCTGGCCCTTGTCGTTGATCGACACAAATGTGGTGAACGGGTCGGAGTCGAGCTGCTTGATGCCCAGCGAGATGCGCTCGCGGTCCACGTCCACGGCCAATACCAGGGCTTCCACTTCCTGGCCTTTTTTGTAGTTGCGCACAGCGGCTTCACCGGTTTCGTTCCACGACAGGTCAGACAGGTGCACCAGGCCGTCGATGCCAGCCGCCAGGCCGACAAACACGCCGAAATCGGTGATGGATTTGATCGGGCCCTTCACGCGGTCGCCGCGCTTGGTGTTCTGGGCAAATTCTTGCCAAGGATTAGCCTTGCACTGCTTCATGCCCAAGGAGATGCGGCGCTTGTCTTCGTCGATTTCCAGAACCATGACTTCGACTTCGTCGCCCAGGGCAACGATCTTCGAGGGAGCCACATTCTTGTTGGTCCAATCCATTTCGGACACGTGGACCAGGCCTTCGATTCCGGGTTCCAGTTCCACAAATGCGCCGTAATCGGCGATGTTGGTGATCTTGCCGAACATGCGCGTACCTTGGGGGTAGCGGCGGTTCACGCCCATCCAAGGGTCATCACCCATTTGCTTCAGACCCAGGGAGACACGGTTCTTTTCGGTGTCGAACTTCAGGATCTTGGCAACGATTTCCTGGCCAGCCGTCACCACTTCGCTTGGATGACGGACGCGGCGCCATGCCATGTCGGTGATGTGCAGCAGGCCGTCGAT
>JANYJD010000029.1 GCA_025358555.1 Rhodoferax sp. | reverse complement strand
TTGGTGGTCTTCTTGGTCAGGATGTGACGCTTGAAGGCTTGGCCGCGCTTGACGGTACCACCGGGACGAACGCGGAAACGCTTTTTCGCGCCGCTCTTGGTCTTCATTTTGGGCATGTGAATGCTCCTTCTTCATTGTGCTCGTGAGGCGTGCGCAAACTGATGCGCCCTTGTTGGCCCCGAGTCACTTATCTCCGGCCCGCTTTTGGGCGAACCGGTAAATTCTGCGGATCGAACTAACCTATCAACCCGCTATGCCGCAACCTCTGCAGGCGCCGCAACTTTGGGCGCTCCCCCGCCCGCCTTCTTCTTGCCAGGCGCGATCATCATGACCATCTGCCGGCCTTCGAGCTTGGGAAACTGCTCGACCACGATCAAATCAGCCAAATCTGTGCGCATGCGGTTCAACAGCGCCATGCCGATTTCTTGGTGCGTGATCTCACGCCCCCGAAAGCGCAGCGTGATCTTGCATTTGTCGCCCTCATCAAGAAAGCGCTTGATGTTGCGCAGCTTGATGTTGTAGTCGCCATCGTCGGTGCCGGGGCGGAATTTGACTTCCTTGACCTCAATCACCTTCTGTTTGGACTTCGCGTCGGCCGCCTTCTTTTGCTCCTGGTACTTGAACTTGCCGTAATCCATCAAACGACAGACCGGCGGTATCGCCGTGGCAGAAATCTCGACCAGGTCAACATCCAGCTCGCCTGCCATGCGCAGGGCTTCCATCAGGCTCACGACGCCCAAGGGCTCGTTTTCAACGCCTGAGAGGCGAACTTCCGGGGCCATGATTTCCCGGTTGAGGCGGTGTTTGCGTTCTTCGCGGTGACGGCGGTCACGAAATTCAGTAGCGATGGCTCAATCCTTCAAAATAATTACTACAAAAACAGTAGCTTTAAACACCCAATGCGCCAGCGTGGCAAACACCGTATGACAAGAACACCCAGCACACGCGGACAAACTGCTGTTTTGGCCGGCACATCGAGTGCACCCGGCCTAGATCACAACTTATGAGCAATGTCACCAGCGATTTTTTGCACGAATGCATCGAGGGACATCACACCGAGGTCAAGGTTGCCCCGGGCGCGCACTGCAACGGCACCTGCTTCTTTTTCCTTGTCGCCTGCGACCAGGATGTACGGAAGCTTTTGCATTGAATGCTCACGGATTTTACGCGTTATTTTCTCATTGCGCAGATCGGTGATGACCCTAAGCTCTTGATTTGGCAGAGATTTCTTCAGTTTTGCGGCAATTTCGCGACAATAATCGGCCTGCGCGTCGGTGATATTGAGCAAAGCCACCTGCACCGGCGCAAGCCAAGTGGGCAAAGCGCCTGCGTGTTCCTCAACCAAAATTCCAATAAAACGCTCAAGACTGCCGACGATCGCGCGGTGCAGCATGACCGGGTTATGCCGCGCGCCGTCTTCACCCACATACTCAGCGCCCAGGCGCTGGGGCATGGAAAAATCAACCTGCATGGTGCCGCACTGCCACTGACGGCCAATCGCGTCTTTCAGCGTGTACTCGATCTTGGGGCCGTAAAACGCGCCGTCGCCGGGCGAGATTTCAAACTCGCAACCCGACAGGCGCAGCGACTCCATCAGTGCATGTTCAGCCTTGTCCCAGCTCTCGTCTGAACCAATGCGCGATTCAGGCCGCGTGGCCACCTTGTAGATGATGTTCTTGAAGCCAAAATCGGCATAGACCTTTTGCAGCAGCGCCGTATACGCCACACACTCGGGCAGGATATGCGCTTCGGTGCAGAAAATGTGGCCATCGTCCTGCGTGAACGCGCGCACGCGCATGATGCCGTGCAGGCCGCCGGTGGGCTCATTGCGGTGGCATTGTCCAAACTCGCCGTAGCGCAGTGGCAGATCGCGGTAGCTTTTAATGCCCTGGTTGAAGATGATGATGTGCCCCGGGCAGTTCATCGGCTTCAGGGCGTAATCGCGTTTTTCTGATTCCGTGGTGAACATGTTGTCGCGGTATTTGTCCCAGTGGCCAGTTTTTTCCCACAGGCCCTTGTCCAGAATCTGCGGGCCTTTGACTTCCTGGTAACCGTTGTCCTGGTACACCTTGCGCATGTACTGCTCCACGCCCTGCCACACCGTCCAGCCCTTGGGGTGCCAGAAGACCGTGCCGGGCGAATGCTCGTCAATATGAAACAAATCCAGCTCGCGGCCCAGTTTGCGGTGGTCACGCTTTTCGGCTTCTTCGAGCATCGTCAAATGCTGTTGCAGCTCGTCCTTGGTCGCCCACGCCGTGCCGTAAATGCGCTGCAGCATTTCATTGCGATGGTCACCGCGCCAATAGGCACCGGCCAGCTTCATCAGCTTGAAGTGTTTGAGCTTGCCCGTGCTGGGCACGTGCGGGCCACGGCACAGGTCTTCAAATTTGCCTTCGCGGTATAGCGACACGTCTTCACCTGGCGCAATGGCACCGATGATCTCGGCTTTGTAATGCTCACCCAGACTTTTGAAATACGCCACGGCTTCGTCACGCGGCAGCACGCGGCGCGTCACGGGCTCGTCTTTGTTGGCCAGCTCCGTCATCTTCTACTCGATCGCGGCCAGGTCGTCCAGCGTGAACGGGCGCTTGTAGGAGAAGTCGTAGAAAAAGCCGTTCTCGATCACCGGGCCGATGGTGACTTGCGCGTCCGGGAACAACTCCTTGACAGCATAGGCCAGCAAGTGTGCGGTGGAGTGGCGAATCACCTCCAGGCCGTCGGTATCTTTGGCGGTGATGATGGACAGGGCGCTGTCTGCCGACATCAGATGGCTAGTGTCAACGACTTTGCCAGCACTCTCGGGGGCATCAGCAGCCCGGACCTTGCCCGCCAGTGCGGCCTTGGCCAGCCCGGAACCAATCGATGCGGCTACCTCCGCCACCGTCACCGGGGCGGGATAGTCACGTTTGGAGCCGTCAGGGAGTGTGATTTGAATCATGGTGAAAATTTGACCTGTTCAGAGCGGGAAAAAAGCGCCAACGAAAAACGGGGCGAAAAAAAAGCGGCATCTGCCGCATTTTACTACTATATATATAGCTGACTATGCACAAGGCGCGAGGGCTACCGCCTTGTTTGACGAAGAAAACGATACCAAAGTAGTTCGCGGTGTCATAACCAGGTTGCCTTTCTAGCTCTTGTTCGTTGGGTTGGCAGGAGTTTACCCTGACTTCGTTCACGGGCCTGTTGCTGCTGGCGAAGCAGGCTGGGCTGGTGATTTTTGGTTAAAAATGCGATCAACCGGGCAAGGCGCGCAGTCATGGTGGTGGCGTTGTCCAGTTCCCCCAGGCCAGTCGACATACTCGCCGTGTGGATTCCGTCTGCTGGCGTAAATTCAGTGGAGATATGCGATCAGGTGACCACCATCGACATGGCGACCCGCTTGCTCAAACGCGTCGGCACGCTGTCGCGGGAGGATTTCAAGTTGGTGGAAAACGGGGGCAAAGAGGCTATTGAGTTAGCAGTTTCAATGGGTGAAAAAGGCAAATCGCAAAAAGCCGAATCTACTGCGAATTACTATCATATTTCTAGCATACTATGCACAACTATCAAGGGCTACCGCCTTTTTTTAAGAGAAAAACTGCGCCGAATGCAGACCACAGTGTCATAGCCAGGCGGCCCGTGTAGCTCCAGCACGCCCTGTGCGTGGACGGTCCCGCTGGTTTTACCTCGACTTCCAAACTCGGCGAGTCCCCTTTTAAGCCGTGCGCGAAAAAGCCCGCAGGCGAACCTGCGGGCTTTTGCATGTGGCAGACTGAATCGTCGCGCGCTTCAGCTCAATGAAACTGCTCTTCTTCGGTAGACCCGGTGAGCGCCGTCACGCTCGACTTGCCGCCTTGGATGGTGGTGGTGACTTCGTCGAAGTAACCCGTGCCGACTTCCTGCTGGTGCGACACGAAGGTGTAGCCGCGGTCACGGGCTGCGAATTCTGGCTCTTGCACTTTTTCAACGTAGGCTGACATGCCGCGTTTGACGTAGTCCTGCGCCAAGTCGAACATGTTGTACCACATGGAGTGGATGCCTGCCAACGTGATGAACTGGTACTTGTAGCCCATGGCGCCGAGCTCGCGCTGAAACTTGGCAATCGTGGCGTCGTCCAGGTTTTTCTTCCAATTGAAGGAAGGCGAGCAGTTATAAGCCAGCATTTTGCCGGGATGCACCTTGTGCACGGCATCGGCAAACTTCTTGGCGAAGGCCAGGTCGGGTGTACCCGTTTCGCACCACACCAGGTCGGCGTAATGGGCATAGGCGACGGCACGGCTGATGGCCTGCTCCATGCCCTTGTTGGTTTTGTAGAAGCCTTCAGCGGTGCGCTCACCGGTGAGGAAGGGCTTGTCGTTGTCGTCGTAATCACTGGTGAGCAAATCAGCTGCTTCGGCATCGGTACGGGCAATCACCAGCGTGGGCACGCCCATCACGTCTGCTGCCATGCGGGCGGCGATGAGTTTCTGGTTGGCCTCTACCGTTGGCACCAGTACCTTGCCGCCCATGTGGCCGCATTTTTTGACGGATGCCAATTGGTCTTCAAAGTGCACGCCGGCGGCGCCGGCCTTGATCATGGCCTTCATCAGCTCAAAGCCATTGAGCACGCCGCCAAAACCGGCTTCTGCGTCGGCCACGATGGGCGCGAAGTTGTCGATGTAGCCTTTGTCACCGGCGTCAATGCCTTTGGAGTGCTGGATTTCATCGGCACGGCGGAACGTGTTGTTGATGCGCTCCACCACAGTCGGCACCGAGTCGACCGGGTAAAGCGACTGGTCCGGGTACATGGACGCGTAGGAGTTGTTGTCTGCCGCGACCTGCCAGCCGGACAGGTAGATGGCCTTCATCCCGGCCTTGACCATCTGCATGGCCTGGCCACCGGTCAGCGCGCCGAGGCAGTTGACGTAGCCCGCGTTATTGACCAGATCCCACA
>JANYJD010000019.1 GCA_025358555.1 Rhodoferax sp. | reverse complement strand
CTGCTGATCTTCACCGCTGCACTGCTTGCCGAGCGGCGCCGCGCACGTGGCCTCAAACTCAACTACCCCGAGGCCATGGCCTTTATCAGTGCTGCCGTAATGGAGGGCGCACGAGACGGTAAAACCGTGGCGCAGTTGATGAGTTTCGGACGCACTGTGCTGACCCGCGCCGACGTGATGGATGGCATCGCCGAGATGATTCCCGACATCCAGGTGGAAGCCACCTTCCCGGACGGCACCAAGCTGGTCACTGTGCACCAGCCCATCCTGTGACATTCTCGAGTGACACCTCCTGTGACATCGCGACCAAGCATCTGCAAAAACAAAGGCGAAAAACATGACCCCTGGCGAAATCATTCCCGCTGACGGCCCGGACCATGTGTTGAACGCGGGCAGGCGCACCGTAACTGTCGTCGTCAAGAATACGGCAGACCGCCCGATCCAGGTGGGCTCGCACTATCATTTTGCGGAGACCAATGGCGCGCTGGGCTTTGACCGCGCTGTGGCGCGCGGCATGCGGCTGAACATTGCCTCAGGCTCGGCTGTGCGGTTTGAGCCGGGGCAGCAGCGCACAGTGGAACTGGTGGACTACGCTGGGGAGCGCAAGGTGTATGGCTTTCGCGGCCTGGTGAACGGAGCGCTGTAACCATGGCAAACATGGCAAACATGGCAACCATCGGACGACGCGCTTACGCAGAAATCTTCGGCCCCACCGTGGGTGACCGCGTGCGGCTGGCCGACACCGGCCTGCTGATTGAGGTCGAAAAAGACTTCACTATAGGTGCCGGCGGCTACGGAGAAGAAGTCAAATTCGGCGGCGGCAAGACCATCCGCGACGGCATGGCGCAATCACAGCGCATGAGGTCTGAAGGCGCGGTGGACTGCGTGATGACCAATGCGCTCATCATCGACCACTGGGGTATCGCCAAGGCGGACATTGGCCTCAAGGGCGGGCGTATCGTGGGCATAGGCAAAGCCGGTAACCCCGACGTACAACCGGGCGTGGACATCATCATTGGCCCAGGCACCGAGATCATCAGCTGCGAGGGCAATATCGTCACGGCCGGCGGTATCGACAGTCACATTCACTTCATCTGCCCGCAGCAGATTGAAGAGGCGCTGGCCGCTGGCATCACCACCATGCTGGGCGGCGGCACCGGCCCCGCCACGGGCACGTTCGCCACCACCTGCACGCCTGGGCCGTGGAACATCGAGCGCATGCTGCAGGCGGCGGACGGTTTTGCCATGAACCTGGGCTTTCTGGGCAAAGGCAATGCGTCTTTGCCCGCTGCGCTGCATGAGCAGATCAGCGCGGGGGTGATTGGTCTGAAGCTGCATGAAGACTGGGGCACCACGCCAGCGGCCATCAGCAACTGCCTGGATGTGGCAGAGGCGACCGACACGCAGGTGGCGATTCACTCCGACACCTTGAACGAATCGGGATTTGTAGAGAACACGATAGCTGCGACCAAGGGACGAAGCCTGTGCGCCTTCCACACCGAAGGCGCGGGCGGCGGCCACGCGCCCGACATTTTGCGGGTAGTGGGCGAAGCCAACTTTTTGCCCAGTTCCACCAACCCGACCATGCCGTACACCGTCAACACGCTGGACGAACACGTTGACATGCTGATGGTGTGTCACCACCTGGACCCGGCCATCGCCGAAGACCTGGCCTTTGCCGAGAGCCGCATCCGCAAGGAAACCATTGCCGCAGAAGACGTGTTGCATGACCTGGGTGCAATCAGCATGATGAGCAGCGACAGCCAGGCCATGGGCCGCGTGGGCGAGGTCATCATTCGCACCTGGCAGACGGCGCACAAGATGAAGGCACAGCGTGGCGCATTGACGGGTGATACCGAACGCAACGACAACACCCGCGTCAAGCGCTACATTGCCAAATACACCATCAACCCCGCCATCGCGCACGGCATCAGCCACGAGGTGGGCAGCATTGAGGTGGGCAAATGGGCGGATCTGGTAGTTTGGAAACCGGCCTTCTTCGGCGTGAAGCCCGCGCTGATTTTGAAGGGCGGCTTCATCGTCATGGCCGCGATGGGCGACCCCAATGCGTCCATCCCTACGCCTCAACCCGTCCACTACCGCCCGATGTTTGGGGCGTTTGGCGGCGCGCTGGCACGCGGCTCGCTCACCTTTGTGTCGCAGGCAGGGATGAACGCCGGCATCAAGGAACGTTTCGGCCTGGGCAAAACTTTAAGCGCGGTCAAAAACATTCGCGGCGTGCGCAAACAGCACATGGTGCACAACAGCTATCTGCCCAAAATGGAGATCGATGCGCAGACGTACTCGGTGCGGGCAGACGGCGAACTGCTGACGTGCGAGGCGGCGGTGAGTCTGCCGATGGCGCAACGCTACTTTTTGTTCTGATGCAGTGGATATCGTCAATGGCGTCAATGTCGTGAATGTTGGTTAGCGAGGCTGCACGTGCGTTCTGATCCATTGCGCGAAGGCGGCTTCTTCTATGTCTCCGGCAGCGACACTGAGCATGGTCAAGGTTGCATCCGCTTGGGTTACCACCAGTCTTTGGCCATTGAGCGCCAAAAAAAGACCAACCGACAAAAACGCCGCACGTTTGTTTCCATCCACGAACGCATGGTTTTTGGCAAGCCCCACGCCATAGCAAGCGGCAAGGTCGGCGATGTCAGGATTGCCATATGCCGCCAGATTCAGCGGACGCGCCAGTGCGGACTCCAACAAACCTTCGTCCCGCAAGCCCGATGCGCCACCATGCTCGGCCAAACTTTCGTCGTGCAGCAACACCAACGTAGAGCGCCGCAGCCAAACCCACGCGCTCATTTGGCTAACTGGTGGAAGGTGTCGCGGTATTCACGCATGAATGCGCGCCCTAAGCGCAACTCCTCTTCCAACGCCGGATCGTATGGTGTCAACGTCACGCCGTTAGCCGCCTCTGTCACATACAGCGTGTCGCCCTTCTCCACCTTCAGCCTTGCCAGCACCTCTTTGGGCAAAATCAAGCCGACGGAATTGCCAATTTGGGTAAGTTTCAATGCGGACATGGTTTTAGCCTTCAAGTTATAACGTTTGTTATATTAACAGCCCAACATCCTTATTTCAAGCGAAACATGCTTCAAATCTCAAAATGCATCGTCCAGGGCCGAGGCCTTGCGCCTGTTTTGCTCAAGCGCGCGACCACGGTCGAGCTGGATTGGGACGTGCGCCAAAAAAGCCGTTTTGACGCCGTGGACTCATCGGGACGCCAGCTTGGCATCTTTCTGCCGCGTGGCACCGTGGCACGCGGTGGCGACGTGCTGGTGGCCGAGGACGGCACGCTAGTCCGCGTGCTGGCGGCGGCGCAATCGGTCCTCAAAATCACCCACTGCACCGCCCACGGGACGCCGTTTGATTTGATCCGCGCGGCCTACCACTTGGGCAACCGACATGTGCCGATTGAGCTCAAACCCGATCACCTGAAGATTGAACCCGACCACGTGCTGGCCGACATGCTGCGCGCCATGCACTTAATCGTCAACGCCGTTGACGAAGCCTTCGAGCCGGAGAACGGAGCCTACGCGGCAGGCGGGCACGGGCAGGATGACCCCACCGCAGGGCAGGCTCACGATCACGGACATGCACACGATCACGACCGCGCTCCAGCTCCAGCACACGATCACGATCACAAACATCCCCACGGCCATGGCCACAAGCACTGACGTGCTCGTTCCCGGCACGAGCCAGAGCTCGCCAGACGCCAGCCAGCACTCGCTAGACGCCAACCTGATACAACTCATGTGGCTGGCATCACCCGCATTGCCAATCGGCGGATTTTCTTATTCCGAAGGGCTTGAGTCCTTTGTGCATCATGCACAAGACGCTACTGAAAAAGAAGCGTCTGCGTGGTTGATAGAGCAACTCCACCTCACGCTGGGCCGAAGCGATTTAGCCGTTGTGGCCCAAGCCATTGACGCTTGGCGGAAACCTGATATTGGCGAAGGTGAGGATAGGGGCGATAGGGGGGATGGTCGCGATACCGATCAACTCAACCAACTCAGCAAGCTCAACGCCTGGGTGCTGCAAACCCGAGAGAGCAGTGAGCTGCGCGCGCAGACCGAGCAAATGGGCCGCTCCCTGCTGGAATGGCTGCGCAATCACACCACCGCTACCGCCGCGCAAATCGAAGCCTGCGCCCAGATGCAGCCCACCTACCCGGTTGCCTTTGCCTTGGCAGCATCGGCAACCCGCGCCCCGTTGCGCGACTGCCTGTTGGCGTTTGCGTTCGGCTGGGCAGAAAACATGGTGCAAGCCGCCATCAAGGCCGTGCCCCTGGGCCAAAGCGCCGGGCAACGGATATTGTCGGCGCTGGCTGCAGAAATTCCGGCCACCGTGGACGAAGCAATTGAAATTGCCACCGCCATCTCCGCAGCTAATGCCACCGCCATCGCCCCTGACAGCGACGCACCTTTTGCGGCCGATGCGCCGCAATGCGGCCGGAAGTCTGTCACCCAGCGCCAGGCCTTTTCCCCCATGCTGGCCATCCGCAGCGCGCAGCACGAAACCCAATACTCACGCCTGTTCAGATCCTGAAAGCCTCCCATGTCAAACCTGCACCACATCAAAAACCGCAGCAAAATCCTGCCCCCTTTGCGCGTTGGAATTGGCGGCCCGGTTGGCTCCGGCAAAACGACCTTGCTGGAAATGCTGTGCAAAGCCATGCGCGACAAATATGACTTGGTGGCAATCACCAACGACATCTACACCAAGGAAGACCAGCGCATCCTCACGGTCAGCGGCGCGCTGGAAGCCGAGCGCATCATGGGGGTGGAAACCGGCGGCTGCCCGCACACCGCCATTCGCGAAGATGCAAGCATCAACCTGGAGGCCATCGACCGCATGCTCGTGGACTTTCCCAATGCCGACATCGTGTTTATTGAGAGCGGCGGCGACAACCTGGCCGCCACGTTCAGCCCGGAACTCAGCGACCTGACAATCTACGTGATCGACGTCGCTGCAGGCGAGAAAATCCCGCGCAAAGGCGGCCCCGGCATC
>JANYJD010000377.1 GCA_025358555.1 Rhodoferax sp. | reverse complement strand
ATAAACAAAACCAAAAAGTCAGGGAGAAATTACCAAGAAAGGAGGTCAGAACCAGGCAGGCTAAAAAATTGATACTTTAGCCGTCCTGCCTGGGGGAATTTGACTGGCCAAAGGTGGGGGAATTTGAAGTGGCCATCAGGGCGATGCCGGGCACGTCAAAACTCAGTGTGAAAGAGGTCTGATCCTGCTCGATGGCGGCTGATTTCTGACGAGTGGACACAACGGCCTCGTCAAGAAAACGCTCCAGCGAACGCCCGGCTGGCGAGTAGAGTTGACGGCGTGAAAGGGCAGGGGCGGTGGTAGCAAAAAACATGGTGTGACTCCTAGTACACTGCGCGGCGCTCACAGCGATTGCCGCATGCCATCAATCTGTGACTGATGTGCTTTTTATCAAGATAAAACAGGGAAAAACTTCGAATGTTTATTGTTGCGCGCCGGGTCTTGAAATTGGGTTTGCTGGCGCTATGTGCGCCTGCGGCGCTGATGGCGCAGGTGCTGAGCATCCCGAGGCCAGCAGCGCCCGTTGCCGTGACGCAGACGGCAAATTTCACCGCGCCCCATTCGTCCACTTCGCCAATTAAGTTGGCTTTGATCGAAGGCCTGAGCGGCGGCAATGCCAATGGCGGCGAGGCGGTTTTCCGCAATCTGGTGTGGGCCGTAGAACGCGTCAACCAGCGCGGTGGTGTGAAGACCGCGGGTGGTGCCCGCGCCTTGAGCTTGACGCGCCACGACAGCAAAGGCCAGGTCGAAGAAGCCCTCTCTGCCTTGCGCGCGGCCATTGATGACGGCGCACAGGTCGTTCTGCAGGGCAACTCGTCAGCCATTGCTGCCGCGCTGATTGAGGCCGTCAACAAGCACAATGAACGCGAGCCCGGCAGGCGCGTGCTTTTCCTCAATTACTCGGCGGTGGACCCCATTCTTACCAATGAGAAATGCAGCTTCTGGCACTTTCGGTTTGATGCCCATGCCGACATGCGCATGGCTGCGTTGATGTCGGTGCTGAAGGACGACGCGGCGGTCAAATCGGTCTACCTGATCGGGCAAGACTACAGCTTTGGGCAGACCGTGTTGCGCGAGGCCAAACGTCAACTTGGTGACGTGCGGCCCGACGTGAAGGTTGTTGGAGACGAGCTGCACCCGCTGCAGCGCGTGAAAGACTTTGCGCCCTATGCCGCCAAGATCAAGGCCAGCGGTGCCGATGCTGTGCTGACCGGCAACTTCAGCAACGACTTGACCCTGCTGGTCAAGGCCGCCAAAGAAGCCGGGTTTGATGGCAAGTTTTACACCTTTTACGGCAACGCTTTAGGTGCGCCCGCAGCGATTGGCGACGCAGGCATCGGCCGGGTGATTGCCGTGGCCGACTGGTTGCCTAATGTGCAGACCGCGCAGGGCGAGGGGTTCTACAAGTCGTTTCGCGCGCGCTACCCGAATCCGGCAGATGACTATGTGCACATGCGTCTGCATTTGATGGTGGAGGCGCTGGCGCAGGCGATTGCCAGGGCAGGAGATATGAATATAGTAGCTATCGCGCAACAACTGGAGAGGGCTAGCGTCACTTTTTCCTCTCAAACCGGGGCCATGCGGGCGTCTGACCACCAGTTTCAGCAGCCACTCGTGGTGGGACTCATGGACCGCATCGGCACGCCCGGCGTCAAGTTCGACGTGGAGGGCTCGGGCTACGGCTTTCGCGTCATCAAAACCCTGAGCGCTGCGCGGGCCGAGCAGCCCACCACCTGCAACATGCAGCGGCCAGCCCTGTAGTCATTTTTGGAGCCGCCATGCGCACCGTCATCCAGAACCTCGAAGAATCCAAAATCCGCGAAGTCGCCAACGCAGGCATGGGGCGCAGCGATGTGCTGGCCTTCTGGTTTGGCGAGAGCGACGAGGTCACGCCAGATTTCATCCGGCAGGCGGCTGTTGATTCGCTGCAAAGCGGGGAGACGTTTTACTCGCACAATTTGGGGCTGCCCGAGCTGCGCGGCGCGATTGCGAGTTACATGGACTCGCTCCACGGCGCGACGCACGGGCCGATAGGTGCGGGGCGGCTGGCCGTCACCAGCGGCGGCGTCAACGCGCTGATGCTGGCCGTGCAGGCCTTGGTGGACGCGGGTGACGAGGTGGTGGCTGTCACCCCAGTATGGCCCAATTTGATGGCGCAGCCGGTCATCCTGGGCGCAAAGCTCACGTGTGTGTCGCTCCAACCCGTGCAGGGCAGTTGGGTGCTGGACATGGCCGCGCTGCTGGCGGCCATTACACCGCGCACCAAGCTGCTCATCGTCAACTCCCCCAACAACCCCACCGGCTGGACGCTGACGCGCGCCGAGCAGCAAACTATCCTTGACCATTGCCGCAACACTGGCACATGGATACTGGCCGACGAGGTGTACGAGCGGCTTTACTACGTCCGCGATACACCCAATCGCTGCGCTTCCAGCTTTCTGGACGTGGCCCGGCCCGATGACCGGTTGGTGGTGGTGCATAGCTTTTCGAAGAGCTTTTTGATGACCGGCTGGCGGCTTGGCTGGCTGGTAATGCCGCCTGCCATGACTCACGACATGGGTAAGCTGGTCGAATTCAACACGTCCTGCGCGCCGGTGTTTGTGCAGCGCGCGGGCCTGGTCGCGCTGCAGCGCACGGCCGACGTGACGCCGCGCGTGGTGGCGCACTTGAAGCTGTGCCGCGACACCCTGGTGCCGCTGTTGCAAGCCGTGCCGGGGGTGCAGGTGACGGCAGCGCGAGGTGGCATGTACGCGTTTTTCAAGCTCGCCGGGCATGACGACTCTCTGGCCACCGCCAAGCGCCTGGTAGTGGAAGCCGGGCTGGGGCTGGCGCCGGGGGATGCGTTTATGCCGCAGTCGCCGGGCGGTGCAGCACCAGAGGCCAAAGGTTGGTTGCGGTGGTGCTTTGCCGCCAAAGACCCAGAGCGCCTGGTGCAGGGTGTGGAGCGCCTCAAAAGCTGGCTGGCGACGCAGTCCGCGCGGGCTGTCTGAGTTGCCGCTGCCATCATGCGGCTGCGCTGATAGGCTGGCGACGCCCCAAGGTAGAGGCCGCGAAGCGCGACGATGCGTGCAAGGCCGGGCGTCGCGCTATAATCGATAGGCTTTGCATACAGCACAAGCGCACGTCGGGGGCAGTTCCAGCGCCCGTCGCAAGTCATTCACCTACAGGAAATTTAAATGATTCTCTCCAGCATCAAAGCCGCTGTCGTCAAAGACAACGCACTCAAGGCCGGTGACACCGGTAGCCCGGAAGTGCAAGTGGCGCTGCTCACAGCCCGCATCAACGAGCTGACGCCCCACTTCAAAACCCATGCGAAAGACCACCATGGCCGCCGTGGCCTGCTGCGCATGGTCAGCCGCCGTCGCAAGCTGCTGGACTATTTGAATTCCAAAGATCACGAGCGTTACAGCGCGTTGATCACCAAGCTGGGCTTGCGCAAGTAAGTGCCTGGCCGTTCTGAACGAGAGACGCCTGAGTTTTCAAATAGCTCAGGCGTTTTTTACTTCGGAATTGGTTAAATCAGAGGATGCAGGCTGAAACAGAGCGAAGCTGTGTCATTCCACCAAAAAAACTTGGCCCATTCGGGCTCAAATTTTGATGGAATGGCATCGTGTTCTGTGCAGTTGATCCGGGCTCGGGCGAGGTAGCTTTTCCACCTTCCGGCGGGTTTCCGCAAGCAACTCATCACACGTCACGTGACGTCACGTGACGTCATGTAATGTCATTAATAGGAGAACACACCATGAGCATTTTCAACAAAGTCACCAAAACCTTTCAGTGGGGCCAGAACAAGGTCACCATGGAAACCGGCGAAATCGCGCGCCAGTCCACCGGCGCTGTGCTGCTGGACATGGACGGCACTGTCGTACTCGCCACCGTGGTTGCAAAAACCGAAGGCAAGGCGGGCCAGGATTTCTTCCCGCTCACGGTCGATTACCTTGAAAAAACATATGCCGCTGGCAAAATTCCCGGCAGCTTTTTCAAGCGCGAAGGCCGCCCCAGCGAGTTCGAGACGCTGACCAGTCGCCTGATTGACCGCCCGATCCGCCCGCTGTTCCCCGAAGGCTTCTTCAACGAGGTGCACGTGGTCGTGCACACCCTGTCGCTCAACCCTGAAGTTGACGCTGACATTGCAGCGCTCATTGCTGTCAGTGCTGCCTTGAGCGTCAGCGGCATCCCGTTCAGCGGCCCAATTGGCGCGGCCCGCGTCGGCTATGTCAATGGCGAGTATGTGCTCAACCCCGGCCAGACCGCACGCAAAGATTCGGTGCTCGACCTAGTGGTTGCTGGTACAGAAGCCGCAGTGCTGATGGTGGAGTCTGAAGCCAAGCAACTGTCCGAAGAAATCATGCTCGGCGCGGTGGTGTTTGGCCACCAGCAGGGCAATATCGCCATCAACGCGATCCATGAGCTAGTGCGCGATGCTGGCAAGCCGGTGTGGGACTGGAAGGCACCAGCCAAGAACGAGCCGTTGATTGCCAAAGTGCAGGCCTTGGCGGGCGACAAGTTGGCCGCCGCTTACCAAATCCGCAACAAACAGGCCCGCACTCAAGCGTGCCGTTCGGCTTATGCAGAAGCCATGGCGGCGCTCAAAGCCGGTGGCGAGGCATTTGATTCCGTCGCAGTGGAAGGCATGTTGTTTGACATCGAAGCCCGCATCGTGCGCAGCCAGATTCTGGCTGGCGAGCCGCGCATCGATGGCCGCGACACCCGCACCGTGCGCGCCATCGAAATCCGCAACGGCGTGCTGCCCCGCACCCACGGCTCTGCGCTGTTCACGCGCGGCGAAACGCAGGCGCTGGTCGTCACCACCCTGGGCACTGAACGCGATGCGCAGCGCATTGACGCATTGGCCGGCGAGTTTGAAGACCGCTTCATGCTGCACTACAACATGCCTCCGTTCGCCACCGGCGAGACGGGCCGCGTGGGCACGCCCAAGCGCCGTGAAATTGGCCATGGCCGTCTGGCCAAGCGCGCGCTGATCGCCGTGCTGCCGTCCAAGGAAGAGTTTCCGTACACGATGCGCGTGGTCAGCGAAATCACCGAATCCAATGGATCATCGTCGATGGCGTCAGTCTGCGGCGGTTGCCTGAGCTTGATGGACGCTGGCGTGCCCCTGAAAGCGCACGTGGCCGGCATCGCCATGGGCCTGATCAAAGACGGTGGCCGCTTCGCGGTGCTGACCGACATCCTGGGTGACGAAGATCATCTGGGCGACATGGACTTCAAGGTGGCAGGCACCACCAACGGCATCACCGCCTTGCAGATGGACATCAAAATCCAGGGCATCACCAAAGAGATCATGCAGGTCGCACTGGCGCAGGCCAAGGAAGCCCGCATGCACATTCTGGGCAAGATGCAAGAGGCGATGGGCGAAGCCAAGACCGAGGTGTCGAACTTCGCGCCCAAGCTGTACACGATGAAAATCAACCCCGACAAAATCCGTGATGTGATCGGCAAAGGCGGCGCTGTCATCCGCGCGCTGACCGAAGAAACCGGTTGCCAGATCAACATCAACGAAGACGGCACCATCACCATTGCCGCCACCGACAACGCCAAGGCCGAGGAGGCCAAACGCCGCATCCAGCAGATCACGGCTGAAGTGGAAATTGGCAAGGTCTACGAAGGCCCGGTCACCAAGATTCTGGACTTTGGCGCGCTCATCAACCTGCTGCCAGGCAAAGACGGCCTGCTGCACATCAGCCAGATCGCACATGAGCGGGTCGAGAAGGTGTCTGACTATTTGTCTGAAGGCCAGATCGTCAAGGTCAAAGTCATGGAGACGGACGAAAAAGGCCGCATCAAACTGTCGATGAAGGCCTTGCTCGACCGCCCTCAGCAATGATCAGCCTGAATGCATAGTTGCTATTATAAAAATAGCTAACTATGCATATTGGACGAGGGCTAACACCGGATTTAACCATGAATGTCATTGAAATCACCTCTTTTGGCGCGCCAGACGTGCTTCAGGCATCCGTGCGGCCAGTGCCCGTGGCAGGCGCAGGCGAGTTGCTGATCCGCGTGAACGCCAGCGGCGTGAACCGCCCTGACGTGTTGCAGCGCACCGGCAACTACCCGGTGCCGCCGGGCGCTTCCGATTTGCCGGGGCTTGAGGTGGCTGGCGTGATTGAGAGCGGTGATGCCGCGGCCATGGCAAGCGCGGGTTTCAAAATTGGTGACCGTGTGTGCGCGCTGGTGGCCGGTGGCGGCTATGCCGAGTTTTGCGTAGCGCCGGCCGTGCAGTGTCTGCCGTCGCCCAGCAACTTGAGCGATGTTGAAGCCGCGTCCCTGCCCGAGACGCTTTTCACCGTGTGGAGCAATGTCTTTGACCGCGCGCGGCTGCAAAAAGGCGAAACCCTGTTGATTCAGGGTGGCACCAGCGGCATTGGCGTCACCGCCATTGCACTGGGCAAAGCTTTTGGCGCAACGGTGATCGCCACAGCGGGCAGCGATGAAAAATGCGCGGCCTGTCTGGCCCTGGGTGCAGACCATGCCATCAATTACAAAACCCAGGATTTTGTGGCGGAAGTAAAACGCATCACCGGCGGCGCAGGGGTCAACGTGGTTCTGGACATGGTGGCTGGCGCTTATGTTGCGCGTGAGATTGAATGCATGGCCGAAGACGCGCGTCTGGTCATCATTGCTGTGCAGGGTGGCGTCAAGGCGGAAGTCAACGCGGGCGTGTTGCTGCGCCGTCGGCTTACGGTGACGGGCTCGACACTTCGTCCACGTCCGATTGCGTTCAAGGCGGCGATTGCCGAGGCTCTGAAGA
>JANYJD010000334.1 GCA_025358555.1 Rhodoferax sp. | reverse complement strand
CATCAACTGCGCCACGGTTTTACCGTCTCGTGCGCCCTCCATTACGGCAGCACTGATAAAGGCCATGGCCTCGGGGTAGTTGAGTTTGAGGCCACGTGCGCGGCGCCGCTCGGCAAGCAGTGCAGCGGTGAAGATCAGCAGCTTGTCTTTTTCGCGGGGGGTGAGTTCCATAGTCGGGCGTAGATTGTCTGAAAATTGTATTGGGTCAAATTGTGGCGCTTGGCTGATTCTCCCGCAAAATATCCTGCGGCCTGCCCGCCGGTTTGCCCATCAGCATCTATGCAGCGCGCTACGGCGTAGATATGGATTTACTGACGCGCGGCGCGGGCTTTGGCTACATCGCTGGAGGCCGGTGGCATTGACTACGTCACCAAGCCCATCAAGCCCAAGGCAGTGCTGGCCCGCATGAACGTGCATTTGCAGGGCGCCCGCCAAGCGCGCCAGTGATGGCCGCATGATGTGGCAAACCCCGCTGGCGCGCGATCTGCTCAACGAATCCTTCGGCGCTGCCGAGCCGCCTCGAGTTGAAACCCGCACTGCGGAGGCGGGCATGGCGATGGGCCGGATTCGGCAGCTGCATCCCGAGTTTGAGGGGTGATGGGCCGGATTTTCGAGTTTTAGAAGCTGTTTAGGCCTGTAGCCCCTGTTGAATATGCATAGTCAGCTATTTATATAGTAGCAAAATATTTGCTTGCCTCCATGGTCATCAGTCATGGGCATACTATTGCATTGCCCGCGTGTTTTCCTTTTGCCACGGCGCTGCTCAAGCAGCGAGCTTCAGTTTAGAGTTGGCGATGTTGGAAGGCAGGCCAAAGCTGGGCTCCAGCTCAAAACCGGTCCAGAGAACATTTGCTATTTCAAGATTCAATCTTAAAATAGCAAATATGAAGCCCCTGTTCCCCCGCTCATCAATGCATTTGCTTGCGCGCTCGCTGCGCGATTACCCCGTCGTGGTGATGACCGGGCCGCGCCAGGCGGGCAAATCCACCCTGCTGCGCCAGGCGCTGCCAGACTGGCAGATGCTGTCGCTTGAAGACCTGGACATGCGGGAATTTGCATTGAGCGACCCGCGTGCTTTTTTGCAGCGATATCCTGCGCCTCTCATCATTGACGAAGCCCAGCGCGTGCCAGGGCTGCTGTCGTACATCCAGACAGCGGTGGACACCAGCCGGCGCTTGAGCCAGTACGTGCTGTCGGGCTCCCAGCAGTTTTCGCTGCTGGCGGGCGTCACGCAAAGCCTGGCTGGGCGCGCCAGCCTGATTGAGTTGCATCCGCTGCGCCTTAAAGAGCTGGCCGACGGTGGCGGCAGCCCCAAGTCGCTTGACGCCTATTTGCTGCAAGGCGGCTACCCGGCCGTGCACGCCAGGGGGCTTGATTCGCAACGCTACTATGCCGACTATGTTGCCAGCTATCTGGAGCGTGACGTGCGCAGCCTGTCTGCCGTGCAGAACCTCGGCAATTTCCAGCCCTTCATGCGCCTGTGCGCCGCGCGCACCGGCCAGTTGCTGAACCTCAACGCGCTGGCCAATGACTGTGGCATCAGCCAGCCTACCGCCAACGCCTGGATGAACCTGCTTGAGGCCAGCTTCGTCGTCAAACGCATCGCGCCCTATCACCGCAACTTCGGCAAACGCCTGGTTAAGGCTCCCAAGCTCTATTTTCTGGACACGGGGCTGTGTGCCTGGCTGCTGGGCATCACGTCAGAGCGCGACATGCAAACCCACTACGCGCGGGGTGCGCTGTTCGAGACCTGGGCGGTTACTGAAGCGCTTAAATGGCGGGCGGTGCGGGGCAATGCCCAGCCTCTGTACTTTTGGCGCGACAACATTGGCAATGAGGTGGATTTGCTGCTGGAGCAGGACGGCGGCATCACCTTGGTTGAGGTTAAATCCGGCCAGACGTTCCAGCCTGGCTGGCTGCAAAATTTGGCAACTGTGCAGAGGCACATGTCGCAGCATGCTGCGCAGCATGCGGACCAACCCACGCGCAATGCCGTGCTGTATGGCGGCGATCTGAGCGCCTATCGCTCAGAGGCTGCGGTGGTGGGTTGGCGGGATTTGGTTCTTGCCGGGTAAGGGCTGCGGTGTACTGTCACCCTCACCTTCCTAAAAAAGTAGCTGACTATGCACTACTAACGGGGACTACAGGCACTTTTTCTTGGTTTTTTGACGCCGCCGCGGCGGTTTCGGCATGTTTGAGGGCCTCGTCCAGCATTTGCATGAATTCATGGATGTTGATGGGCTTGGTGAGGTATTCCAGCCGGTTAACTGGGCTGCATGAACTATCCGGGCGCGATTTTGAATCATCACAAGGAACCGGGTGGCCGTCTGTGCGGTAGCGCACACAATGAGCACATAAGGGGGCGCATAAGGGGGCGCATAACCGGGGCGCGTAAGAGGCACGTTTGCAAATTTTGATTTTCACCCTTACAATTTTCACAAAGTAAGGGCCTCAAATGACTGAATCAACGATAACCGCCAAAGGGCAAACCACCGTCCCCGTCGAGATTAGGCAGACTATCGGGGGCGTGCCGGGGACACGCCTGGTATGGCACGCTCTGAACGACGGGCGTCTCTTTGTCCGCGTGAAAAATAAATCCATCCTGGATCTAAAGGGAATGCTCATGCCGCCAAAAGGCAAGCATGTATCGATTGAGGACATGAAGCCTTGAGTGTCGGCGGCGCTCTGGATACCAACGTCCTGGTACGTCTGATTGTTCATGATGACGAAAGTCAAGCGCTGGTTGTGTCCAGGTTGCTTGAGCAGCACATCCGCCGCTCAGAGAGCC
>JANYJD010000332.1 GCA_025358555.1 Rhodoferax sp. | reverse complement strand
GTTCAAGTCGTGCCTAAGACGCCGAAACAGCTCATCTGGAGAAGAATTATGGTAGACCACCTGCCCTCGGTCATGCAATTGCTGCCGGTTGGCGGGCCGCAATATAACTCCGCCGCCCGTGGACAAAATACAGTCTGGCTTGAGCGTGAGCTGGCCAATGACCGACTCCTCCACGTCACGGAAACGGTCTTCGCCCTCGCGCTCAAAATACTCCCGTATAGAGCAGCCTAACTGCTGCTCTATCACATGGTCAGAATCAAAAAAAGGAAGCTGCAGCCGCCGAGCTAGTTGACGCCCGACAGTGGATTTTCCGGAACCGGGCAGGCCGATGAGGCCAATCACGAAAACACTTCAAAAATTATAGGGAGACGGAGGAAGGTTGCACTTAGGATCTACGTCGGGAACCGAGGCTGCCAGCCGGAGAACGGTTGATTTGCTGGTTTCGGTACCATTCGAACTGACCGACGCGGTGATTTTGTTGACAACCCAAAACGCGGAACCTTTGAGGTAAGTTAAATCGAATGATGCAATTCCTTTTGTATCAGTAACGACCGTTGCAGGCACACTTCCACCATCTGAGTTTTGGGGGGTAAGATTTTTGTCTCTTGTGCCAGTGACGGCTGGCGGTGCAATGGGGCACGAGCCTGTTGTAGTGTCCGTAGTTACAGTTCTCACGCCATCTTCTGAGGCTGACTCCAACGAACCATTGGCGTTAACGTCTTCCGAGCAATAGGTTGCAACAACGGTGCAGGCGGGCCCTACGCTGAACGCAACTGGCCGCATACGCAATGTTACGAGCTGGTTAGCCACAGGATTGTTGTTGGCATCCGCAACCTGGACGGAATAAGCTTGCACGTACAGGGTTTTGTCAGAACTTTCACCCAGTACGGAAGCCGGGCCGAAAGCAACTGACAGGGCTTGCCCACCGATTGTCAAAAGTACATCATTGTTAGAAGGCGATACACCGGTACGAACACCAGACCCCTGCACCTTTGCGGAGATAACTATTCCATTCGGTATGGAGGCAGCGCTGCCGGCAGTAAAAGTTGCAACGGCAAATCCCGCGCTATTTGTAAAAGCAATGGCCGGCGCTAAAAGCTCACCTCCTCCGGGCCCACCAGACGTAGAAAACTCAATCGGCACGTTGGCAACAGACTGATCAGTGACCCCGTCAAAAAGCACTGCGCGGGCTGTCAAGCTAAGTGAACTTTGCGCTCCGGAGCCACTGGCCACAGGAAGTGTGGTTTGGCTGGCGTTAAGAAGAATTTTGTTTACCGAAGAGACCGGCGGAGAAATTATCAAGCTCAAATTCGCAGTGCGCGACAGACTGTCAAGAATTGTGACTGTTGCGGTTCCAGCTTGAGACGACGTAAGGGTGCCGGATGCTGTACCGCCTGCCACAATAACGGTTTGGCTTGTGGCTCCATTTGCGAATGTGCCTCTCGTTGTCGCGAAAGTTACCGTCGTCGCACCGGGTGCCAACACCGCGATGGATTGAGCTACATTTGTAACTACAACTGAATTGTTGGCAGGCGATGTAGTGGACAAAACGGCTGACGCAACGCCACTGGTATATGGTTGAGCTTTAGCGTTGCCAAGTGCAGTCGCATTAATGCTGGCGCTACCGCTACCCGCACCCAACACTGACACGGTCGCAACTCCTGAGGCATTAGTCACTGCCGTAGGCGCACTCAGACCGAGAATAGTAGAGTCAGTTGCTGCAAAGGTTACGGAAACCCCAGGCAAGGCAACTCCAAAGATATCTTTGACCGTTGCACTCAGGCCTGCGCTTGCACCCCCAACGAGCAAAGCCGGTCCTCCAGAGCTGCTCAACGCAATGTTTGCACCCGAAATTTTTATTTGGCTGCTGGCAGGACTTGCATTGCAGGAGGCGCACGATGCCGTGAGCGTAGAGACGCGGTTCGTTTGATCAGATGCCACAGCTACCATCGTGACCGTTGCGCCAGTTTCGGCGGTGACAACCGAAGACTTGCTCAGGATAACGCCATTTGTTGCGGCAAGATCAATTGTGGCTCCGGCCACAGAAGCGTTTCCGCTTGTCAATGCGAAAATGGTGAACGTCAACGACGTCGTTCCGTCCGCATTCAACAAGCTTGCATTTGAGTTGATACGGATGGTCGAAACAGTGGAGTTCGCCTGAATGGAAGGGGAGATTACGCTAGAAATAGGTGCACTTGCGTTACCCCCACCGCCCCCGCAGGCTGACAGAAAAGCCATAAAAAAAATACCGCCAACACACTTCAAAAATTTCATACCAAGTTTCCTACCAGTCAATTGCAAACTAAAACTATCGCCCTGCACCACGTTCCGCCACAATTTTGGGTGTGATGAACACAAGCATTTCCTGCTTGTTTGCGATTCTGGAACGGCTCTTGAACAGGTTGCCGACGCCCGGCAGATCGCCAAGCACCGGCACTTTGGTTTCGCTGTCGGTCTCGGTCAATTCAAAGATGCCGCCAATCACGACGGTGCCGCCGTTTTCGACCAGAACCTGGGTTTGAATGTGCTTTGTATTGATGGCGAAACCGGCTGCAGTCGCCTGGCCAACGGTGTCTTTGTTGACGTCCAGCGCGAGGATGATGTTGCCTTCTGGCGTGATTTGAGGCGTGACCTCCAGCTTCAAGTTTGCCTTGCGAAAAGCAATGGAAGTGGCGCCGCTGGACGATGCGACCTGGTAAGGCAGCTCGGTGCCCTGCTCGATCAGGGCCTTGATTTGGTCCGCCGTCACAACGCGCGGGCTGGACACCACTTTGCCTTTGCCATCCGCCTCAAGCGCTGAAAGCTCCAGATTCAGAAAACGGTTGGCCGCCGAGCTGAAGATTGACAGCGCAAAAGTCGCCGGGCTGTAGCCACCTTGCCCGATAGCTGGCAAGTTCACAAAATTGCTGTTCAGATCCACCGCACCACCTGCCCCGCTGCTGGCGACTGCATTTGAATAACTCGAACCGAAAGCAACCCGGTTGTCGCCGCCCAACTGGTACCCGCCGTCGCCGCCGCGCTGGGCCCGCAGATCATTGCCGCCGAGCTTGATGCCCAAAGATTTGCCGAAAGTATCGGACGCTTCAACGATCCGCGCCTCAATCAAAACCTGGCGCACAGGAATGTCCAGCTTGGCGATCAACTGCTGCACCTGCTCCAGCTTGCTGGCAATGTCGGTCACAAACAGCTGGTTGGTGCGGGCCTCGGAAATTGTGCTGCCCCGCGGGCTCAACAGGCGGGAATTGTTGCCGCCCACCTGGCCGCTCCCCGTCGCGGTTAACTGGGCGGCGATTTCCGCCGCCTTGGTGTAATTCATCTGGAAGGACTGCGTGCGCAGGGGCTCAAGGTTCTCCAGCGCAACATTGGATTCGCGCTCCAGTTTTTCCTTGGCAACAATCTCTTCCTTGGGCGCAATCCAGAGTACGTTGCCCGTTTTTCTCACACCCAGGCCCTTCGCTTGCAGGATGATTTCCAGGGCCTGGTCCCATGGCACGTCTTGCAGCCGCAGGGTCACGCCGCCAGTGACTGAGTCGGATGTGACAATATTGAAGTTGGTGAAGTCCGCAATCACTTGCAGCAAAGACCTGACTTCAATGTTCTGGAAATTCAGCGACAGCTTTTGGCCCGTGAATCCCACGCCTTGGGTCAGCTTGCCGGGGTCGGTCTTTTGCTGCTTGACTTCCACCACAAATTGCTCATCGCTCTGGTACGCACTGTGCTCCCATGCGCCCTTGGGCTCGATCACCATCCTGACGCGGTCTCCCGTCTGGAAGGTCGTCACGGTCTGCACGGGCGTTCCGAAATCTGACACATCAAGCCGTCTGCGTAAACCCTCAGGCAGGGTTGACTTCATGAACTCGACAACCAGCGTCTGCCCCTGCTGGCGGATGTCCACCCCAACCTGGTTGTTGGGCAACGCCACAATAATCCGGCCCGATCCATCGGCGCCACGGCGGAAATCAAGATCCTTCAGAGCGAGCGTATCCCGGCTCTGGTTTTCCGAGAACACGGGCAAGGCTGCAACCGGTGCTGCGCCAGAAAGGGCGTCCAGCACCACCAGCAGTGACTTGCCCTGCAATTGCGTTTTATAAGTCGTTGCCTGCTTGAGATTCAGCACCACGCGGGTGCGGTCACCGGCCTGCACAACACTGACCGACTTCAAATTGCCCTGGTTGATGTCAATGGTTGACCGCCCCATGCCGTTCGATATCCCTGGGAAATCAAGCGCAATTCTGGCCGGGGACTGAATGGAGAATCCTGTCGGCACCGCTGACAAAGGCTGCGACAAGTCAATGCGGATAACCTCTGCGCCACCTTGCATTGAGCCCGATACCGCCTCAATTGCCGTTTGCGCATGCAACGCAGATACAGCCAACAGCCAGGCCACCGACACAAGAAACTTTTGCCAAAGGCTGCTGGGCCCACACGATTCATGCTTGTTCATTTTGATCTCTCTTGCAATTGCAATGTCGCCGGGCGCTCAATCCACTCACCGACCGCGTCTTGCACAATCTCACGGAGCGTGACTTCTGTCTCGGCGATTTTGGTGACTCGCCCATAGTTCTGTCCAAGGTAGTTGCCTGGTTTGACCTGGTAGAGCAGGCTGTCGACTTTGACCAGCGCCACAGACTGGCCTGCCCGCACAAAACTCCCGACCATCGACATGCCGTCCAGGGGAAACGATTCCAGCGCCTCCTTGCGCCGCGCCAGTTCGGGCGCCACCAAGGCGCCGTTCGCTGTGGCCTGGGAAGATTCACGCTTCAACGCCTGCGTCAACTTTTCCTTGCTGAAAGGCTCGACCGAACTCAATTGGGTGTAACTCTCAGGCTTGAACTGCTTCGGCTCCGAAATTGGAACGACCTTGGGCCGGGTCTGGCTCTTCTGCTCAGCCATCCACTGGCGCAGGTCATCTTCATTGGACGCGCCACAACCTGCCAGCGCCACAGCCAGCAGCGACATTGCAAAAAGACGCAGGCCTGTCATTGCTTGGCTCCCGCAGGCACGGCAGCCTTGCGCTGCGCAGAAATTTCGCCAGCGTCAAGATAGCGGAAAGTCTTGGCCGTTGCATCCATGGACAGCGTGCTATCGCGGGCGGGCACCACATTGAGGTTATTCAAGGTGACAATGCGGGAGAGGTTCGCAATGTCCGCCGCAAATGCGCCCATGTCATGGTACTTGCCCGTGACGCGCAGCGCGATGGGCAACTCTGCGTAGTACTCCCTCACGGCAACCTGCCCGGGCCTGAACAAATCAAACTGCAGGCTGCGGCCCAAGCCCGCCTGGTTGATGTCCGACAGCAACGCATCCATTTCGGCCTTGCTGGGTAGCTGCTTTTCGAGCTGGGTCACGTATTGAAGCACCTGCTCTCGCTGCTTTTTCAGGGCTTCCAGATTCACTGCTTTAGCCAGCTTGCTTTTGTAGTCTTCCCGAAGCTTTACTTCGGTTGCCTGCTCGGCTTCCAGTTCGGTTTCGGACCCGTTTAGCCAGGCAAACCACAAACCTGCGACCACGAGGATGCAGGTAACAACAAACAATGCATTGCGCGGTATTGCAGGCCAAAAAGATGGGTCCTTCGGATCCAGGTTCCGAAACTGGCTGGTCAGCTTTTCCTGCAGTCCGGCAAAGTCAATGGAGGGGGAAGATTTAGTTGCCATGGCTTTAAACCGCTATTTCTTTGAGGCAGTTGGCACTGCAACCGTGGGTGCTTTGGATGCGGCCGCAGGTGAAGCCCCAGGTGCGGTTGCCGCTGGCGCTGCAGCCTTGACGACTTCGCTGGACCGCACCAACCGCACCCGCATGGTGAAATTCGAAACCCGCTTTTGTTCTCTGGCGTTCAGTGCCACCGAGCCAGCGACAATCTCCACCAGCTCCGGTTTGGCAAACCAGGGCGTGTTGTTTGCCAAGTTGCGCAGCAGTTCAGACACCCGCTCATTTGACTGCGCTACGCCTTGCAGGGTCACGTTTTGGTTCTCCTGGCGCATGCTGGAAATGTAGACCCCGTCAGGCAGTTGCTTCACCAGCTCAGTCAGCAAATAGACCGGCTGGTTTCTATCAGCCTGCAAGTCCTCCACGGCCTGCTGGCGCGCCCGCAGGGCGGCGATCTCAGCTTCAATGCCGGCAATGTCCTTGATTTGTCCCTCGAGAACCTTGATCTCGCCAGTCAACACCCGATTTTTCCCCTGCTGAAGCGAAATCTGGGTCTGGAACCATAAAAATATGCCGCCTGCAATGAGTCCACCCAAAAGCGCCGAAAGGCCCAGCGACAAATTGAAGACATCGCGGCGTTGCTTTCGTGCGGCCTCGCGGTGCGGAAGTAAATTGATCAAAATCACTGGAGGAACCTCCGCAGCGCCAACCCGCACGATGTCAAGTACGAGGGCGCTTCACGTGTCATTTTCTTGAGCCTGACGCCATGGCCCATTTCCATGCCGTCAAACGGATTCACCAAATTGCAGGCAAACGTCGTGTGCTGGGTGACGGCTGCCGTCAAACCCGGCAACGCAGACGAGCCGCCTGCAAGCATGACGTAATCGACCTTGTTGTGCGGCGTGCTGGTAAAGAAAAACTGCAACGCACGCCCGATTTCCTGCACCATGCTTTCGACAAACGGCCGCAATACACTGGCTTCATAATCTTCAGGCAACTCGCCACTGCGTTTTTTGCTCTCCGCCTCTTCCAGCGAAAAGCCGTACTGGCGTACGATCAATTGCGTGAGCTGGGCGCCGCCGAACGCCTGATCCCGGTCGTACAGCACTTCATCATCGCGGATCACCTGCATGCTGGTGGTCAGTGCGCCCACCTCAAACAGGGCCACAATATTTCCAACGCCCTTGTTCGGCAAATTTTCAATCAGCCGCGCGGTCGCAAGGCGCGATGCGTAGGATTCAACATCGATCACCACGGGCTTCAGGCCGGCCGCTTCGGCCAAGCCCTGGATGTCCTGGACTTTTTCCCGCCGGGACGCGGCAATCAACACATCAATGTCGCCGGTTGAATTCGCGCTCGGCCCCATCACGCAAAAATCCAGGCTCACCTCATCCAGCGGAAACGGAATGTACTGATTGGCCTCAGCCTCTACCTGAAGTTCAAGCTCCTGGTCGGTCAACCCGCCCGGAAGGACTATCTTTTTTGTGATCACTGCTGATGGCGGCAAGGCCATCGCGACATTTTTTGTCTTTGTGCCACTCTTTTTAACCAGACGGCGGACCGCTTCTGCGACTTCATCAAATTTCTCGATATTTCCGTCGGTGATCCAGCCGCGCTCAAGCGGCTCAATGGCACAGCGCTCTAAAATCAGGTTGCCGCCCTTGTCGCGGCTCAACTCCACCAGTTTGACGCTGGACGAACTGATGTCCAAGCCCAACATGGGCGCAGGTTGGCGGCTGAACAATGACCCCAAAGAGACCAAGACTATCCCCTGAAACGAGCCGATTGAGAACCGGCGAAACTTAAGACTTCACTTGAATGCTATCAGTAAGCTCGTTGTCCCGCAAAGGTTTTTTCCAAATATTCAGTTCAGGAGCGTTGTCAAAAGCAGACGCTTTAAACTGGACTGGGCTGGCCCGGGCATGCCTTTGGGGCCCAATCACGGAACCGGCAACAATGCGCGCATGCGAAAAGAGAAATTGACTGCCCCCACATTTTTTATAATGCCGACGCGACCTTACGAACTTTTTTATGCCTTTTAAATCTGCGCCCAGTGATCCCCTCAGCACGCAAGCGAGTGCGGGGGTCAGAACCGGCATGACAGGCTTGTTGACCCGTGCGGGGCTGTGGGGTTTTGGCGCAGTCATTGCGGGAATTTTCTCAATCCTGATGGTGGTAGGCATTGCGCTGGCCGTGGCCTTTCCCAATCTGCCAGACATTTCCGACCTGTCCAACTACCGGCCCGTACTCCCACTGCGGGTGTTTTCGTCCGAGGGCGTCTTGATCGGCGAATTTGGGGAAGAACGGCGCAAGCTGACGCCAATCAAGGAAATCCCCAAAGTGATGATTGATGCCGTGCTGGCCATCGAAGACACTGACTTCTATGCCCACAGCGGCGTGTCTTACAAAGGCTTCGTGCGGGCCGCGCTGGCCAATCTAGGGCGTGCCAAAAGCCAGGGCGCATCGACTATCACGATGCAGGTGGCCCGCAACGTGTACCTGTCGTCCGAAAAAAACTACATGCGCAAAATCTACGAGATTTTGCTGACTTTCAAGCTGGAGCACCTGCTCACCAAAGACCAGATTCTCGAAATCTACATGAACCAGATTTTTCTGGGCAACCGCGCCTATGGTTTTGCTGCAGCGGCCGAGGCCTACTTTGACAAGGCGCTGAAAGACATCACGGTTGCCGAGGCCGCCATGCTGGCCGGCCTGCCCAAGGCGCCATCGGCCTACAACCCGATCAGCAACCCAAAGCGTGCGCGCATCCGGCAACTGCACATCATTGACCGCATGCTGGACAGCGGCTTCATCACGGCCGAGCAGGCCGAAGCCGCCAAAAAGCAGGAACTTGCGGTCAAGCTCGGCAACGACAACATGAAGGTGCACGCCGAATACGTGGCCGAGACGGTCCGGCAGTTGATGTATGCGCAGTACGGCGATGAAACTTACACCCGCGGGCTCAACGTCTACACCACCTTGAAAGCGGCTGACCAGGATGTGGCCTACCGCGCATTGCGCCGGGGCATCATGGACTTTGAGCGGCGCCAGATTTACCGTGGCCCCGAAAAATATGTGGACTTGCCCACCGGCGGACAGGAGCTTGAAGATGCGGTTGATGAAGCGCTGGATGAGCACCCTGACAACGGCGACGTCATGTCCGCCGTGGTGCTGGAGGCAACGCCCCGCAAGATCAGGGCCATGCGGCAAAACGGAGAGTCCTTGGAGATTCTCGGCGACGGACTCCGTCCGGCCCAGTCGGGTCTGGCTGACAAGGCACCGCCCAACATTAAAATCATGCGCGGGGCCGTCATCCGGGTTGCAAAAACGCTAAAAAACACTTGGGAAATCACCCAACTGCCCGAGGTGGAAGGGGCGTTTGTGGCCATTGACCCGCGCACGGGAGCCATCACGGTGCTGGTCGGGGGCTTTGACTTTGAGAAAAACAAGTTCAACCACGTCACGCAGGCCTGGCGGCAGCCGGGCTCCAGCTTCAAGCCTTTCATCTACTCTGCTGCGCTGGAAAAAGGTTTTACACCAGCGACTGTGATCAATGATGCGCCCTTGTTTTTTAGCGCTAGTGCCACGGGTGGCCAGCCGTGGGAGCCGAAGAACTTCGACGGCAAGTTTGACGGGCCCATGTCTTTGCGCACCGGATTGGCCCGTTCGAAAAACATGGTCTCCATCCGCATCCTGCAGTCGATCACGCCGCAGTACGCGCAAGATTGGATCACGCAGTTCGGCTTTGATGAAGACAAGCACCCGGCCTACCTGACCATGGCCCTGGGCGCGGGGTCGGTCACGCCGATTCAGATGGCAACCGCCTATTCGGTATTTGCCAACGGTGGCTACCGCGTCAACCCCTGGCTTATCGCAAAAGTCACCGAGCAGAGGGGCAAAATCCTTCTTGAAACCAAACCTGTGGTGCTGGACGAGTCCGCACGCACGATCGATGCGCGCAACGCGTTCATCATGGGCAACCTGCTCCAGGAAGTCACCCGCTCGGGCACGGCGGCCAAGGCGCAGGCGACCCTCAAGCGGCCTGACCTGTATGGCAAGACGGGAACCACCAATGACTCCATCGACGCCTGGTTTGCAGGCTACCAGCCCACCTTGACGGCGATTGCGTGGATTGGTTACGACACGCCCCACAAACTGGGCAGCAATGAGACCGGCGGCGGCCTGAGCCTGCCCGTGTGGATCCGCTTCATGGAACATGCGCTCAAGGGCGTGCCCGTCAAGGTGGCAACAGTTCCTGAAGGCGTGGTCAATTCAGGCGGTGAGTGGTTTTACGAAGAATATGGACGGGGAGCGGGCGTTCGAAGCTTGGGACTGGAGGCAGAACCTGCCGCTGTGGTTGTGCCGCCCGACCAGGCGCAGCCACCATCGGATGAAAAAAAGCGGATTCTGGATTTGTTCAAAAACTGATCAGGCTTTGAACACCACGGGGCAGCCAGCCTGCTCACTCGCATAGTGCGACAGGTTGGCAAAAAACTCGCCCTGGCCCTTGGTATCCGTCCATAGTTCGCTATTAAATTTGTAGTGATAACCACCCGACCTGGCGGCCAGCCAGATCTCATGCAGCGGTTTTTGCAGGTTGATCACTATTTGGCTGCTGTTCGAAAACACCAAAGTGACCATGGCGCCAACCCGCTGGTTGTCAATGTCGACCTGGCTCTCGTCATTGATGCGGTCGCAACAGGCTTCAACGGCGCTGAGAACGGATTCGGCCCGGTCCATGAATTCAGGGTCAGTCATTACAATTTGAATATGTTGCGCATGTCTCAAATTCTAGTCAGTACCGTTGCCCTTGCTGCAAGTGCGGTGGCAAACGCTGTGGCAAGGGCCGTGGCAATGGCCGTGGCAAGGGCGGTCGCAAGGGCGGTGTCAATGGTTGTGAAAGTGGGTGTCGTCGGGTTTGTCGGAGCAGGGCTCGGTGGCTGTGGCCAGCAGGGCGCCCTGTACTTGCCCACCGAACCTGCAGCCGCCAGACGCGCCACCTTGCCCGAAACACTGCGCCCTGGCGCATCCAGCGCCAGCCCGGCCACAGCCCCGGCATCCTCCGCCGTTCCCAGTGCGCGCTAATCTCGCGCCACTTTTCGGATAACCTCGCACAGACCTCGTACAGACCTCGCACAGACCTCATACACACCTCACATGACCCCACGATGAATTTACAGAATCTGCCGGGCCAGCCCCACTTTGCCTACAGGGGCGATGCGCTTTATGCCGAAAACGTCGCGCTCGCTGCGTTGGCGCAAGAACACGCAACGCCGCTTTTCGTCTACTCCAAGGCCTCCATGCTCGCCGCGCTGGCGGCCTACCAGCGCGGCTTTGCCGGGCGCAATGCGCAGATTTGCTATGCCATGAAGGCCAACCCGGCGCTCGGCGTGATTCAGGTGTTTGTGCAGGCAGGTTGCGGTTTTGACATCGTGTCGGGCGGCGAGCTGGAGCGGGTTCTGGCCGCTGGCGCCGACGCGCGGAAAATCATCTTCTCAGGCGTTGGCAAAACACGCGCCGAGATGTGCCGCGCGCTTGACGTGGGCATCGGCTGCTTCAATGTTGAGAGCGAGGCCGAGCTTGAAGTGCTGAATGAGGTAGCCCAGTCGTGCGGCAAACGCGCGCCTGTGAGCATCCGCGTCAACCCCAATGTGGACCCCAAGACGCACCCCTACATCTCGACCGGCCTGAAGGGCAACAAGTTTGGCGTGGCGCACGAGCGGGTGGTTGCCACCTACCAGCGTGCGCATGCCCTGGCGGGCCTGCAGGTGGTGGGCATTGACTGCCACATCGGCTCGCAGATCACACAGGAGGGGCCGTACCTGGACTCTGTGGACCGCATGCTTGATTTGGTTGAGGCGATTGAAGCGGCGGGCATTCCGATTCACCACATTGATTTTGGCGGCGGCTTGGGCATCAACTACGACGGGGACGAACCACCCAAAGCCGATGCGCTGTGGGCCAAACTGCTGGCCAAACTCGATGCACGGGGCTTTGGCGCGCGCCAGCTCATGATTGAACCCGGACGATCCCTGGTGGGCAATGCCGGCGTTTGTGTGACCGAGGTGCTGTACCTGAAACCCGGCGAGCAAAAGAACTTCCTGATCATCGACGCGGCGATGAACGACCTGCCGCGCCCCGCCCTGTACCAAGCCTTTCATGAAATCGTTCCCCTGCGCCCACGGGCCGAGGCAACCGCCACGACGTGGGAAGTCGTAGGCCCGGTCTGTGAAAGCGGGGACTGGATTGGGCACGAGCGCGTGCTGGCGGTGCAGCCGGGCGACCTGCTGGCAGTACTGTCAGCCGGGGCCTATTGCATGAGCATGGCCAGCAACTACAACTCGCGCGGACGTGCTGCTGAAATCTTGGTGGATGGCAGTCAGGCGTACGTAATCCGCCAGCGTGAGACCATTGAAGACCAGATGCGCGCCGAGCGTTTGCCTTATCCAACGGTGTAAGAGCACGGCGTAGCAGCTTGCGTGCCGCGTACGAAGTGCCATGCCATGCCATGCCATGCCATGCCTTGCCATGCCATGCTTTGCCTCAGAAATGGTAGCCGCCTGCTTTCGGCTGCCCAACACCCAAAACTACGTATTTAATAGCTGACTACGCTTGTCTGGCGAGGGCAAGGCCCTCTTTTTCTTGACAAACTGCACCACACGCCAGCCCAGCAGCGTGGCAAGAATGGCGGCGTACACAAACACTTCAGCAAAGTTGTTTTTGCCCGCGCGCATCCAGAAAAAATGCAGGATGCCGAACCCGGCAACCGCGTACACCAGCTTGTGCAGCAGCTGCCAGCGCTTGGCGCCCATCGCCTTGATGGCCCGGTTGAACGATGTTGCGGCCAGCGGCGTGAGCAGCACAAAAGCTGAAAATCCGACCAGGATGAAGGGCCGCTTGATGATGTCCTTGATGATGTCGCCCACGTTGAATTCCATGTCAAACCAGCTATAACTCAGCAGGTGAACCACGACATAAAAATACACAAACAGCCCCAGCATGCGCCGAAAGCGCGCCAGCGCAGGTGTTTTGGTGATGACCCGCAACGGCGTGACGGCCAGCACAATGCACAGGAAGCGCAGCGTCCAGTCGCCTGTGGAACGGACCAGCGCCTCGGCGGGATTGGCGCCGAGCTGGTTGGCTGCGGCTGCATAAAACAACCAGGCAAAAGGCAGCAGGCAAATCGCAAAAAGAACTGGCTTTGCGGCCGGGTGCAGCAGCGCCTTGCCGACCGGGTGGGCAGCAGCAGCCATCAGAATAACTTTTTTAAATCCATGCCCACATAGAGCTGCCCAACCTGGGGCTCGTAGCCGTTGAACATCAGCGTTTTGCGCTTCTTGGCAAACAGGCCGCCCTCTTCTCCAATTCGCCGCTCGGTGGCCTGGCTCCAGCGCGGGTGGTCAACGCCGGGATTCACGTTGGAAAAAAAGCCGTATTCGCTGGCGGCGGCCTTGTTCCAGGCGGTGTGGGGCTCTTTGTCGGTGAAGCGGATTTTGACGATGCTCTTGCCACTCTTGAAGCCGTACTTCCACGGCACCACCAGGCGCACCGGCGCACCGCTCTGGTTGGGCAGCACCTCGCCATACATGCCAAACGCCAGCAGCGTGAGCGGGTTCATTGCCTCGTCCATGCGCAGGCCTTCCACGTAGGGCCATTCCAGCACGCGCGAGCCGACAAACGGCATGGTCTTGGGGTCGGCCAGGGTGACGAACTCAACATATTTGGCGCTGCCCAGGGGCTCCACCACCTTGATGAGCTCAGCCAGCGAATAGCCCACCCACGGGATCACCATGGACCAGCCTTCAACACAGCGCAGGCGGTAAATGCGCTCCTCCTGCGGCCGCAGCTTCAGCAGGTCTTCCAGCGTGTATTTGGCGGGCTTCTTGACCATGCCTTCCACCTCGACCGTCCAGGGCGTGGTTTTGAGCGAGTGCGCGTTTTGCGCGGGGTCGGCCTTGTCGGTGCCAAATTCGTAAAAGTTGTTGTAGGTGCTGGCGTCTTTGTAGTCGGTGATTTTTTCCATGGTCACTGCACCCGCCGCGCCCGACTTGCTGCTGGCCAAGGCCGCAAGCTTGCCTGGCCGCGGCACGGCACCAGGCGCTTGAGCCAGCGCCTCACGCGATGCCCAGGCGGCCATGGCGGCACCGGCCACACCGGTCGCCGCCAGCCGCATCACGTCACGACGGCTCTGGTAGACGTGCACCGGGGTGATTTCGCTGGAGACGGGGTGGATGAAGGCGCTGTTGCGGGTCTTGATGAGCATGGTGTTTCCTGAACGTTGTGGGTTTGTCAGTCGGGGCCCGTGGTTCTTACGTGATGCAGTGGCCGACAAATCAAAAATCGAAGGCAAAAATAGGAAGGGACGGGACAAAGAGGAATAAAACAAAAGGGCGGGCTGATTTTCAATCAGTCCGCCCTTTTTGGGTTCATTGCCGCGCAATGGTTCCCGGAACCGCCTTTTTTGGAGGCTACCGCAGCCCGGCAATATAGTCGGCCACAGCCTTGATCTCTCGGTCATTCAGCTTGGCGGCAACCTGGTTCATCTGCAGGCTGTTCTTGCGCACGCCGTCCCGGAAGCCCGTCAACTGGGCTGCCGTGTAGTCGGCATGCTGGCCGCTCATGCGCGGGTACTGTGCGGGCAGGCCAGCACCGTTGGGGCTGTGGCAGGCCGCACAGGCAGGCACCTGGCGGTCGGCAATGCCACCCCGGTAAATGCGCTCGCCCTGGGCGACCAGTTCCTTGTCTTTGGCAAAACCGGCCTTGGCTTTTTTGGAGGTGGCCCAGTAGGCAATGTTGCGCATGTCGTCGTCACTCAAGGCCGATGCAAAACCTTTCATGATGGCGTTGTTGCGCTTGCCTGACTTGAATTCCTGCAACTGCTTGATCAAGTACTCCGGGTGCTGCTGCGCCAGCTTGGGGTTAGCTGCGATGGCCGAATTGCCGTCTGCGCCGTGGCAGGCAGAACACACCGCCGTGTAGCTGGCTTCGCCTTTGGCCAAGTCCGGTTTGGCTGGCGCTGAAGGCACCGCCTTGGCTGCTGCCTGGGGTGCGGCGGCTGCGGGCGGGGCGTCGGCGGCGTGGGCAGCCATGAAAGGCACCGTCGTCAGCGCAGCAGCCAGAGCCAGGGATGTGAACAGGGGGGAAATCAGTTGAGCGGTCAGCTTCATGGTAGGCATATATCGGGTCGTGACAGGTCTTGGCGGGAGGCCGAAACCCCTTGATTCTACAATGGCCGTGCGGGCTTTGCCCTCGGCCACACCAATGACCACCACCACAAACCCTCCGGCCTCAATCCATCATTCTGGCAACGCTGCAAGCCCTGCTAAATCCCATGAGGCAACTGCTGTAGCGGCGCAAAAAGCCAAGGCGACGGTTGCATCCGGCTGGCTGCACACCGCCAAATTCCTTACCACCGCCCCGCAACTGCATTTTCTGCCCGCCCTTGACGTGCCCGAAATCGCGTTTGTGGGCCGCTCCAACGCCGGCAAGTCCACCTGCATCAACACGCTGACGCAGCAAAAGCAATTGGCCTATGCCTCCAAGAAGCCGGGCCGCACCCAGCACATCAACCTGTTCACCCTGGGCAAACAGGGCGTGACCGACGCCGTGCTGGCCGACCTGCCGGGCTATGGCTACGCGGCCGTGCCCAAGCAGGACAAAATCCGCTGGCAGCAAGTCATGGCCAACTACCTGGTTACGCGAGAAAACCTCAAAGGAATTGTGCTGATGTGCGACCCGCGCCACGGCCTGACCGAGCTGGACGAGATTTTGCTGGACGTGATCCGCCCGCGTGTGGTGGAAGGCCTGAAGTTTCTGGTGATCCTGACCAAGGCCGACAAGCTCAACAAGACTGAGCAAATCAAGGCGCTGTCCATCATGAAGCTGCAGGCCGGCGGCGGTGAAGTGCGGCTGTTTTCAGCCACCAAACGCACCGGGGTTGACGATGTGTCGCAACTGCTGTGGCAATGGGTGCACCCTGGGATTGAATAAATGCGATCCGACCGCACCTAAACCACGCTGAGACCACGCTTACCACGCTTAAACCACAATTTTGAACATAATTTCTTGCCAAAAGTGTCTGTGGCCCCCGTACACAGTGCATAGCTAGCTATATTTATAGTAGTATCATGGTTGAACACTTCTTGCAAGCCTTGCCCCACGGCATCGCGTTGAGTTGCCGGGCTACTGGCGTGCGCGGGCGACCGGTGCTGATGTTTTTGCATGGCTTTCCGGAAGGCGCTTTTGTGTGGGATGCGCTGCTGGAACACTTCTCTAAACCTGAGAACGGCGGCTACCGCTGCATTGCGCCCAACCTGCGCGGTTTTGAGAAATCAAGCGCGCCGGTTGACGCCAAAGACTACCGGCCCAAACATCTGGTGCAAGACATCGCGGCGCTGATCGCCATTGAAGCCCAGGCCCAAGGCGGCCAACTGGCTTGCCTGGTGGCGCATGACTGGGGCGGTGCCGTGGCCTGGAACGTCGCCAACCAGATGCCCCAGCTGGCCCGCCAACTGGCCATCATCAACTCGCCGCACCCCGGCACGTTTTTGCGCGAGCTTAAATCCAACCCCAAGCAGCAGGCGGCCAGCGCCTACATGAATTTTCTGATTCGCCCGGACGCTGAGGCCCTGTTGGCAGAAGACGACTTTCGGCGCTTGTGGAAATTTCTGCAGAACACGGGGGGCGACGCCGGTGGCTCAGGCTCAGGCTCTGGCTCTGGCGCTGGCTCTGGCGCCGAGGCCGGGGCCGGCACGCCCATCCCAAACGCCAACCCCGCGTGGCTGACCGACGCCGTCCGGGCCCAGTACCGCGAGGTCTGGTCTGCGGGGCTCACAGGCGGATGCAACCTTTACCGGGCCTCGCCCTTGCGCCCGCCCCGCCCCGGCGACCCGGCGGCGGCGGCAGTCGACCTGCCCCACAGCATGTTGACGGTTTCGCTGCCCACGCTGGTGGTTTGGGCGCTGAACGACGTGGCCCTGCCGCCCGAGCTGATTGACGGGCTGGAAGCGTATATTCCCAACCTCAGCCTGAAGCCCGTGCCCGGCGCCAGCCACTGGATCGTGCATGAAGACCCGGCGTTGGTCGCCGGGTTGTTGGCTGATTTTTTACGTCAATGACCGTTGGCGTTTGAAAGAAGCCAAGTCTACATTTCTACGTCGCCACATTTTCGTATTTCTGTATTTCCGTTTTTCCACGTGCAACGCCACGACGTGCAAACTGGCCCTCACGCAAACAAGCCGTGTAAATACCAGTCTGTAGGGTGGTCAGCCGCCGAACCGGCTTGGCTG
>JANYJD010000313.1 GCA_025358555.1 Rhodoferax sp. | reverse complement strand
GGCCCGCGAGGACATGCGCGGCCAGTTCAGAACACCCAGCCTGCGCAACGTGACCACCACACCGCCGTACATGCACGATGGACGCATGGACCGCTTGCAAGACGCAGTTCGGCACGGCGGCCACGGCTTGCCTGCACCGGGGGGGACTGTGGCTGCGTCGCCCCTGTCATCGCAACAGGCGGACGACTTGGTGGCCTTTCTCGCCACCCTGACAGACGCCTTGGGCAGCGTCGGCCTTGGTCCTCTACGGTCTTGGCGCAGTGCCCCTGACGTGGACCGGCCATGCTTGCGGACTGGCACACTCTAGCACACCGGTTTGCCGCAATTTGATATGATATATGTAGCTAACTATGTAATCTATACAAGGGCTACAGCCGTTTTTTTGGTAAATTGAGCTTGCGGCAACGTCATCGCGCCATTTCAACCAGTCAGAAAAGCAAAAAGGCACTGCGAAGTGCCTTTTCTGCTTGCGCCAGCCCACAGTGATGGGCGCGCCAATCTGGTGGTGATAGGTGGACTTGAACCACCGACATCAGCATTATGAATGCTGCGCTCTAACCAACTGAGCTATATCACCGTCGTCTCGGATTATAGCCAATCACGCCTGCACCCCCTGGCAACTTGGCAACCCTGCTCAGGCCGCTTTCTTGGCGAATGCGCTGCACCAGCCCTTGGCGCTGACCTGAAAATTCCGTTTGAAGTGGCGTTAAACAGCAGTTCTTATTGATCAGGTCTGGTGAAGCCTTAAATTCCGTTCGGGCGAACGGTTCAAACATTCAAAGGCCGTATCAGTAGCCCGCAAACGCCGCCAGGCAGCTACAAAACCTGTCCTGCACAAACTGCATACAGCCTCTGCATGACGCCTCAACTATTGCGAAAGACAGGCTTGCGCTTGTTTACAAATGCGTCCATGCCTTCTTTCTGGTCGCTCGTGGCAAACAACGCGTGGAAGATTCGCCGCTCAAACATGATGCCGTCAGACAGCCCGCTCTCAAATGACCGGTTCACAGATTCCTTGGCCGCCATCACAGCAATCTGCGAGTAGTCGCAGATTATCAGCGCAGCACCCAGCGCCTCGGCCATGAGCTTGTCCAGCGGCACGACGCGGCTGACCAGGCCCGCGCGTTCGGCCTCGGTGGCGTCCATCATGCGACCGGTCAACGCTAGATCCATCGCCTTGGCCTTGCCCACGGCGCGCGGCAGGCGCTGCGTGCCGCCCGCGCCAGGAATGATGCCGAGCTTGATTTCGGGCTGGCCAAAGCGGGCGTTGTCAGCGGCGATGATGAAGTCGCACATCATCGCCAGCTCGCAGCCGCCTCCCAGGGCAAAGCCGCTGACCGCCGCAATCACCGGCTTGCGGATGCTGCGGATGGTCTCCCAATTTCTCGTGATGTAGTCGCCTTTGTAAACGTCGGCAAAGCCGTAAGTGGCCATGGCGCCAATGTCGGCACCAGCGGCGAACGCTTTCTCGCTGCCCGTGATGACCATGCAGCCGATGGCGGGGTCGGCGTCAAAACCCTTGAGCGCATCGCCCAGCTCGACCATCAGCTGGTCATTCAAGGCATTGAGCTGCTTGGGGCGGTTCAGGGTGACGATGCCGACTTTGCCGGCTTCTGTGTGCACCGAGATCATTTCATTGGGTTTTTGTTGACTGCTCATCACGTTCTCCGGGTTATGGGGCCAGCCGGAACTATAGCGAATTGAAAATTAACCGACCGATGGGTCGGTTAATGGTAAATTCTGTGAACGCGCTGTGCAAATTAATTTTCTGAGAGACATCCCAATGACTGAACCCACCACCATTTTGTATGCAGAGCTCGGCAGCGTGGCGACAGTCACACTCAACCGCCCGCAGGCCCTGAACAGCTTCACACCTGCAATGCACCGGGACTTGTGGCGGGTGCTCGACCAGGCCGAGGCCAACCCCGCCATTCGCGCCTTGGTGATCACCGGTGCGGGCCGGGGCTTTTGCGCCGGGGCCGATTTGGCATCGTTTGATTTCACCCCGGGTCCGAACCTAGTGGAACGTGCCGACCCCGGCCTGACCATTGAACAAAACTTCAACGTCACGGCACGGCGACTGCACAACCTGCGCATGCCGACAATTGCTGCCGTGAACGGCGTCGCAGCCGGCGCAGGCGCGTCTTACGCCATGGCCTGCGATGTGGTGTTTGCCGCCCCGGAGGCGAGTTTCATCCAGGCCTTCAGCAAAATCGGCCTGATCCCGGATGCCGGCGGCAGTTGGCTCCTGACGGAGCGTCTGGGGCTGGCACGCGCCACGGCCCTGGCCTTCACCGGCGACAAACTCAGCGCCCAGCAGGCCAAAGACTGGGGCATGATTTGGGAGGTTTCAGCAGAGCCCTTGGCCGCCGCCACCGCCTTCGCCCAACGCATGGCCGCCATGCCCACCCAGGCGCTGGTCGCCACGCGCCAGTTGCTGCGTGCCAGTGGCACCAACAGCTACAGCCAGCAGCTTGACCTGGAGCGCGACACCCAATCGGCCATGGGCAAAACGCATGATTATTTTGAAGGCGTGAACGCGTTTCTGGAGAAACGCCCGGCCCAGTTCAAAGGGGAATAGGCATGTCGGGCGAAACAACAGTCGGCACCGTTGCGGCAGCGGGTGCCTTGCAGGGCGCAGGCAGTGCCGCCGAAGCCTTGGCCCAACGCGTGGCCGAATCCATGTTTGCGGCAGACCGCGCCTCGCGCGAATTGATGCAGATGGTGCTGGTGTCCTGCGCGCCAGGCCGCGCCACGATGCGCATGACGGTGCGCGCAGAGCAGCTTAATGGCCACCAGATTTGCCACGGTGGATTCATCTTCACGCTGGCTGATTCCACCTTTGCGTTCGCCTGCAACAGCCACAACAAAAGCGCTGTGGCGGCCAGCGCCAGCATTGAGTTTCTCAAGGCAGGCCACTTGGGCGATGTGCTGACCTGTGACGCGCAAGAGCAAGTTTTGCAGGGCCGCCACGGCATTTACGACATGCGCGTGACCAACCAGCGCGGCGAAGTGGTTGCGATGTTTCGCGGCAAGAGTGCGCAGATTGCCGGCCCGGTGATTGCAGAGTGATTCAGGCGCGCTGCTGGATTTGCATGCCCCCGCGAGTGAAAAATTGAAACGCCCGAAATCTGGACAACCCACCTTTCACCCTTATTTTAAAAATGCACTCTTCAAGTTTTCCCCTGGAGCCGATAGAAAAAGCCAGCGTTGACGAGTTGCGCGCATTGCAGCTCAAGCGGCTCAAGGCCACACTGCGGCACGCCTACGATAACTCGCCGGCGTACAAAACCAAGTTTGACCAGGCGGGCGTGCATCCGGGTGACTGCACATCGCTGGCGGATCTGGCGAAGTTCCCCTTCACCAACAAAAAGGATTTGCGCGACGGCTACCCCTACGGCATGTTTGCCGTGCCGCGCGGGCAATGCGCGCGCATCCACGCCTCCAGCGGCACCACCGGCAAGCCCACGGTGGTGGGTTACACCAGAAATGACATCGACATGTGGGCCAGCATGGTGGCGCGCAGCATCCGGGCGGGTGGCGCGCGCCCTGGGGATCTGGTGCATATTTCCTACGGCTATGGCTTGTTCACCGGCGGGCTGGGCGCGCACTACGGTGCCGAGAAGCTGGGGCTGACGGTGGTGCCGTTTGGCGGCGGGCAGACCGAGCGCCAGGTGCAACTGATGGTGGACTTCAAGCCCGACATCATCATGGTCACGCCCAGCTACATGCTGGCGATTGCGGAAGAGTTTGAGCGCCAGGGCCTGACCCCGGCCGATGCGTCATTGCGGGTCGGCATTTTTGGCGCCGAGCCCTGGACCAATGACATGCGCCTGGCGATTGAGCGGCGCATGGCCATTGACGCGGTGGACATCTACGGCCTGAGCGAGGTGATCGGCCCTGGCGTGGCCAGCGAATGCATTGAGACCAAAGACGGCCCGACCATCTGGGAAGACCACTTTTACCCCGAGATCATCAACCCCGACACGGGTGAGCTGGCACCTGACGGCGAGATAGGCGAGCTGGTCTTCACCAGCCTGACCAAAGAAGCCCTGCCCATCATCCGCTACCGCACGCGCGACCTCACCCGGCTCTTGCCCGGCACCGCCCGCACCATGCGCCGCATGGAAAAAATCACGGGCCGCAGCGATGACATGATGATCGTGCGCGGCGTCAACGTGTTCCCCACCCAGATTGAAGAGCTGATTTTGAAGCGTGCCGAGCTGGCGCCGCACTACCAGTGCATCCTGCGCCGCGACGGCGCGATGGACAGCCTGCTGGTGCTGGTCGAGACGCGCCCAGGCGTGTCACCCAACGGTCCGCAGGCCCAGGCGGCGACCAGGCTGCTGCAGCATGAGATCAAGGCCTACGTAGGCACCAGCGTGGAGATTGAGCTGCGGGCTGCGGGGCAACTGGAGCGCAGTGTGGGCAAGGCCAAACGGGTGGTGGATTTGCGGGGCAGTCCGTAAAACTATCGGCCTGAAATTAGCCGCCCAACCAGCTTGCCACCGCTGCTGGGTCGCACACCGCCAGCCGCCAGGTCGTCTCTGACTTGGGCAGCGTCAACGGCAGCTTCAGCAGCCGCTTGTCTCGCGCCACTACTGCTCTTATTTCTGTTGCGTTGCCTGCGTAAAACATGACGTCTTCCAGCTTGGCAATCCGCCACCCGCTGCCAGATTTTTCGGGGCCGATTTCCACCCCTAGCCATTCATCACCCGCCGCAAAACCTGCTTGCTCGGCGGCACCGCCGCGCAGCACCGTTTTGACCTGCACCGCGCTGCCTTCGGTGACGCGCAGGCCCAGCGCCTGGGCCAACTGCGCAGGCTCGTTAAGCACCGAGAGGCCGACCGCTTCCAGCAGCGTCTGAAGCGGCAGCTCATGCGTGCTGTGCACCCAGGCCGCAAGCTCTTTGGCGTAGGAGCGGCCACCCAAGTCAAGCAGAACGGCGGCCAGATCGGCCTCGGCCATGGGCCCCGCCTTGCAGCGCAGCCACAGGCCGCGCATTACCGCGTCCAGCGTTGTCATGCCCTCGTGACGCAGCGTAAGGTCAAGGCACAGCGCCACCAGCGCGCCTTTGGTGTAGTAGCTCACTGTGGCGTTGGGCGTGTTCTCGTCTTGCCGGTAATACTTCACCCAGGCATCAAAACTGGCCTGCGCGACCGACTGCACCTTGCGCCCCGGCGCCTGCAGGACCTGGTTTATGGTCTTGCTCAGCAGGCGCAGGTAGGCGGTGTCGTCAATCAGGCGCGCCCGGCGCAGCACCAGGTCGTCGTAGTAGCTGGTGAAGCCCTCAAAAAACCACAGCAGCGAGGTGTAGTTTTCTGTGCCGTAGTCATACTGCGCAAACTCGGCGGGGCGCAGACGCTTGACGTTCCAGGTGTGGAAATACTCATGGCTTATCAGGCCCAGCAACGTGGTGTAGCCCTCGGTCTGTTTTGTGGCCGTGCCCGCAGGCGGCTTGGCCGCTTGGCCAGCCTGCGCGGTTGCGCCTAGGCGCGGCAGGTCTTTTCGGTTGCAGACCAGAGCGGTGGAATTGCGGTGCTCCAGCCCGCCGTAGCCGTCGTCCACGACGTTGAGCAAGAACAGGTAATTTTTATACGGCGGTTTTTTGGCGGCTCTGCCTTTGCCTGCCCCATGCCAGAAGCTGATCTCGGCTTCGCAAATTTTTTGCGTGTCGGCCAACAGCCGCGCCCCATCAAACGTGGGTGCCGCGCCCGCCACCACAAACCGGTGCGGCACGCCGCAAGCTACAAAAGAGCCGCTCCAGAACGTGCCCATCTCGACCGGGCAATCCACCAATTCGTCGTAATCCGCCGCTGCATAAGTGCCGAAACCGTTGGCGTTGACCTTCAAAGGCGCAAGGCCCGTCGCAACGTGCCATTGTTTGAGCTGCGGCGTTGCCACGACTGCCACTTGATGCGGTGAATCCGTTTGCCCGGCCACCCGAAGGAACACGCTGGTGCCGTTGACAAAGCCGCGCGATGCATCCAGCCAGGCACCCCGCACCGAGTTGTCAAACGCGCAAACTTCATAGCGCAGCACCAGCGTCTTGCCGGGGCTGCAATTGATACGCCAGCTGCATTTGTCGATCTGCTCCATGTCCAGTGCCTGCTGGCCTTGGTGCGCTTCAAGGCGTTGCAGGCTTTTGGAAAACTCGCGCACCAAGTAGCTGCCCGGAATCCACACCGGCAGGCTCACAAGCTGCTTTGCAGCGGGCTTTTGGATGGTCAGCGTGACGTGGAACAGGTGGGCGTGCAGGTCAAACGGTTCGACCCGAAAGTGGACCGCTGGCGTGGCCAGAGCCATTCCAGACTTTGTAGGTTTGTCAGACATGGATTTCTGCAACATTAGGGGATAAATTGGCCTCTAGCCCTAGTCCACCGTGCATAGTTAGCTATAAATTCGATAGTACACTGATGTTTGCCCGCAGATAGGAAACACCGGCAGACGATACGGCCCGACGGATTCGAGCGCGTCAGTTTTTCGCCTCTGCCAGAAATTTTTCAACCTGTGCGGCGTCAATCGCGCCGGGCACGCGCGAGCCATCGGCAAAGATCAGCGTGGGCGTGCCGGTGATCTTGTATTTTTTGCCCAGAGCCACATTTCGCATAAGGGCCGATGCGTCACACGAGGGTGACGCAGGTGCCGCGGCCTGGTCGCGCACCATCCAGTCCTGCCAGGCTTTGGGTTTGTCTTTGGCGCACCAGATGTTGCGCGATTTCTCGGCCGAGTCTGCGCTCAGAATGGGGTACAAAAACATGCTGACCGTGACGTTGTCCACCTTTTGCAGGTCGCGCTCAAAACGTTTGCAGTAGCCGCAGTTGGGGTCTTCAAAAACGGCTAGCTTGCGCTTGCCGTTGCCGCGCACTATGGTGAAGGCGTCCTTCAATGGCAATGTGTCAAACGCGACGGCGGTCAGCTTGTCGACCCGCTCCTCCGTTAAATTGCGCCGCTGTTTGGTGTCAATCAGACTGCCCTGAATCAGGAAGTTGCCTTCGCTGTCGGTGTAGAAAATTTCGGTGCCGTTGACGCGGATTTCGAACAGCCCAGGCATCGCGCTCTTGGTGATTTCATCGATTTTTTGAAACTGCGGAATTCGCTCGCCCAGATTTTTGCGGATGGCACCGTCGTCGGCCATTGCAGCCATGACAGCCAGCGCCACGGCAGCGGCAAAGAATGCCTTGATAATTTTCATGATAGTCCTGTTCAGCATGTCATTCAAAAACCCGTCAAGCGCCCATCGCCTGGCGTGCTACCCATTTCTTCAGCGGGCCAAAGCGCTCAAACCCGCTCATCCCCGCATTGCGCAGCGCCTGCCAGCTACTGCCATTCTGCGCAAACAACCGTTGCAGCCCGTCCGTGACGGAGCCCAACGCGGCAGCGGCAGCCTTGCGCGAGCGCTCGTAGCGGCGCAGCAACTTTTCATCTGCCACGCTGCGCCAGTAGTCGCGCCCGGCGATCAGGCTGGCCAACTCTGCCACGTCGGCCAGACCCAGGTTGAGCCCTTGCCCGCTCAAGGGGTGCACCGTGTGCGCTGCATCGCCTGCCAATGCCCACGAAGCGCCGCCGGTGGACCCGGCCCAGCGATCCGTGCGCGCCAGTTGCAGGGGCCATACCGTGCGCTCACTGGTCAGTGTCAGCGCTCCAAAGCACTCGTGTGTGGCCACCTGCAAGGCCCTGCAAAAATCGTCGGGGCTCATGTGCAGCAAGGCCTGCGCCCGCGCTTCATCGATGGACCAGACAATTGCCACAGAGTTCCCCTGGGTCGCAAGCGTGGCCCCTCCCATCGGCAAAACACCCAAAATCCCCTCGTGCGAAAACCACTGGCGTGCGGTATGCCCGTGCGGCGTATCGCAATTCAGGCGCGCTGCAATCGCCCGCTGAGCGTAAGGATTGACTTCAAAATCAACCCCAAATTCAGCGCGCGAACGGCTGGTTTTGCCTTCGCACACCACTGTCAGGGTGGCGGGCCCGGGAGCGTCCAGCAACTCAATTTGCGGCTGGAACTGCATGGCCTGGGCCAGTTGGGCCTCCAGCACTGGCACGTCCACAATCCAGGCCAGCGCGGGCGCACCGCAATCTGCGGCGTCGAAGACGACCTCGCCGCCATCGTCGCCGTGCACCTGCATCTTGAGCACCGGTGTGGCATCGTCGTCATTGGGCCAGCAACGAATGGATTCGAGCAATTCTTTTGACTTGAGGTTGAGCGCGAAGGCCCTGATGTCGGGTTTGACATCTTCAGTTGTGTTGGTTTTTGCATCCGCCGCCTTGCCGCCGTCCTGGGCAACGAAGCCGACCCGAAGTCGCTCTCTTGCCAACAGCAGCGCCAGCGTGCGCCCGGTAATGCCGCCACCGCGAATGCAAATGTCAAAAGGTCGAGCCATGGTCAGGATTGTAGAAGGCAGTGCAAAATCCTGTTCGTGCTGGCGATGTTCTCCCGCCCGCCATCAAATCTGTTTTTCAAAAGGAAGTGCCCCATGGCTTTGCCAACTGCCCCAGAGTCTGATGCCGCGCGTGATTCTGGGCAAAATTCCGGGCGCGTGGCAGAGCGCGACGTGAGCGCAAGGATCGCGCGCCTGTTCGTCTATCCCGTCAAATCCTGCGCCGGTGTGGAGTTGAGCGAAGCGGTGCTGACCGAGACCGGGCTGGACTTGGACCGCGCCTGGATGGTGGTCGACGCAGATGGCGTGTTTGTCTCGCAGCGCGAACAGGCGCGTCTGGCGCTGGTCAAGCCGCAGCTCAAGATGGAGGAGTTGATTTTGCGTGCCCCCGGCATGCTAGCCCTGCATGTGCGCATTGACGCGGTCGAGCAGCCTGCCACGGTGCGGGTATGGGACGACACGGTGCCGGCCTTTGACATGGGCAATATCGCGGCGCAGTGGTTTACCGATTTCCTGTCGCTGAACAGCGCAGGCTTGCCGGGCAGCAACGCAAAAAAATACCGCATGGTTCGGTTTGACCCGGACCACCAGCGCCTGTCCAGCATGAAATGGACTGAAGGGCAGGAGGCGCTCAACCAGTTCTCGGACGGCTTTCCCGTTTTGGTCATCAGCACGGCTTCATTGGAGGGCCTGAACGCCAAACTGGCGGCGGCGGGTCACGCTCCGGTGGGCATAGAGCGGTTCCGGCCCAACATCGTGCTGGCCGGGCTGGACGCGCATGACGAGGACCGCTTGCAGACGCTGCATGTTGCGCGGGACCCCGCAGACTTGGGTATGGCCGGTGAAAAGGGGGAGGTGATCCTCAAGCCGGTGAAACCCTGCCCGCGTTGCCCCATCCCCAATATCGACCCCGCCACGGCCACAAGCAGCCCCGAGGTGGGCGATATGCTGCAAAGCTACCGCCAGGACGCAAGGGTGGAAGGCCGCATCACGTTTGGCATGAACGCCATCGTGCTTCAAGGTGTGGACGCGGTGCTGCGGGTGGGCCAGACGGTGACGGGCGATTTTAGTTTTGACTGATCAACTAAACTCCAGGGTTGGCTTGTCGGCTGTTTTGGAGCATCGCGCATGAGTTTGAAATGTGGCATTGTGGGCTTGCCCAATGTCGGTAAATCCACGCTGTTCAACGCGCTCACCAAAGCGGGTATTGCGGCTGAAAACTACCCGTTTTGCACGATTGAGCCCAATGTGGGCATTGTCGAGCTGCCCGACGCGCGCTTGCAGCAGTTGTCCGCCATCGTCAAGCCCGAGAAAATTGTGCCCGCGATTGTCGAGTTTGTGGACATTGCCGGTCTGGTGGCCGGAGCCAGCACCGGCGAGGGCCTGGGCAACAAGTTTTTGGCGCATATCCGCGAGACTGATGCCACCCTCAACGTGGTGCGCTGTTTTGAAGACGACAACGTGATTCACGTGGCGGGCAAGGTCGATCCGATCTCTGACATTGAAGTCATCCAGACCGAGCTGTGCCTGGCCGATATGGCTGCGGTAGAGAAAGCACTGCACCGCGTCACAAAAACCGCACGCTCAGGCGACAAGGAATCCATCAAGCTGGTCGCCATCCTTGAGAAATGCCAAGCCGCGCTCAACGAAGCCCGGCCGGTGCGCACGATTGAGTGGAGCAAGGAAGAGCTGCCACTGTTGCAGCAGTTTTTCCTGATCACGGCCAAGCCCGCCATGTTTGTGGCCAACGTGGCCGAGGACGGGTTTGACAACAATCCGTTTCTGGACCGCCTGAAAGCGTTCGCCGCCCTGCAAAACGCGCCGGTGGTGGCCATCAGCGCCAAGATGGAAGCCGAAATGGCCGAGATGGATGACGAAGACCGTGCCATGTTTCTGGCCGAGTTGGGCCAGACCGAGCCCGGCCTGAACCGGCTGATCCGCGCGGCCTTCAAACTGCTGGGCCTGCAAACCTACTTCACCGCCGGGGTGAAGGAAGTGCGCGCCTGGACCATCCATGTGGGCGACACCGGTCCACAGGCGGCCGGCGTGATCCACACCGATTTTGAGAAAGGCTACATCCGCGCGCAGACCATTGCGTTTGATGACTTCATCACGTTCAAGGGTGAGCAGGGGGCCAAAGACGCCGGCAAGATGCGTTCTGAAGGCAAGGAATACGTCGTCAAGGATGGCGACGTGATGAATTTCCTGTTCAGCTCGTAATTCCAACTCGTACTGAAAACGCAAACTTCCTCGACGTTGCTTAGCCTTGCCGTGCAGTAGCAATGTCTTCGGCGTCGCGCCTTGTTCTCGCTTCCAATCCGAGCTGCAATGGAGCGCTGCTCTACAGTTTGAACCCGCCCGGAAACACCCACAGCAGGGCGGACGTCATCACCACATAGCGGGCAAATTTGCCTATCGCCATGTAAAAAACACAGGGCCAGAAAGACAGTTTCAGCCAGCCGGCGATGGCGCACAGCGGGTCGCCCACGCCGGGCAGCCATGACAGCAGACAGGCCTTGGGGCCGATCCGCTCCAACCAGTCCAGCGCCCGCAAGTGCGTGCTGGAGTGGCGGTATTTGTCCACCACTTGGTGCGAAGCCAGGCCCATTGCCCAACTGACGGCACCGCCCAGGGTGTTGCCCACCGTCGCCACCAAAATCGTCGGCCAGAACAACTCGGGGCTGAGCTTGATCAGCCCGAACACCACGGGCTCTGAGCCCAAAGGCAGCAGCGTTGCTGAAATGAACGAGACCACAAACACGGTGCTCAGTCCGTACTGGGGCAGCGCCAACAGGGCTAGCAGTTCTTCAATCCAGGCTTCCATGGTGTCTTTTTGTGTTGTCAATCAAGTATGGCAGATGCGGATGCGCCGACGTGAGCCTCAGACGCAAAGACATTTGGATAATTATTTCAATTGCTGAAATTTTGGGCAGCTAGAATGGTTGTTCGGGCCCTCGCGCGTCCCCACCGCTTTTTTCGCCCTCCCACTTTTTTCCCACCCACCCCGCATGAACATCGGCCAATTCACGCTGGCAAACGCCCTGTTTGTTGCGCCCATGGCCGGTGTGACGGACCGGCCGTTTCGCCAGCCTTTGCAAGGCGCTCGGCGCGGGCTATGCGGTGAGCGAAATGGTGACCTCGCGCCGTGACCTGTGGAACACCCTGAAGA
>JANYJD010000301.1 GCA_025358555.1 Rhodoferax sp. | reverse complement strand
AGGCGCTCGGCAAGATCGACAAAAAGAGCGAGTAGGGGCATGTTGGCCAATGAATAACAAATTCATTGGAATGATTAACCTACTTTCTATATGTCAAGTTTTTTCTGTCCATCTGTTGTGTACTTAATACATCAATTTCTTAACTTGGGTGGATTGGTGCATACCCCCCCTTGTGGCGCTGTCTGCTTACACGGATAGATGCTATGGATGCCTCCCTTCCTACGGGGCTATCAACAGGAGCACAAAATGAAACATCCGTTTATCAGTAATAAAACACACTCGCCATTCGGGCGCTGGAGGGGGGGCCTCCGGCGGCCTGGCAGGGGCCTATTTGAAAAATATCCAAAACCGAAATCAGAAACACTTCGCAAGGTGTCCTGCTTCAATGGTTCGGGAAACTACAGAATGAATGTTGCACTACCCGCCCCGAATGGCCGATGGCGGTGGCATAGGAGCTTGTAAGCTAGTGCCCGTAAATAAGAAATGCCCCAAGCCTCATCAACTGAGTGCCTGGTCTGGCTCACCTTGAGCCATGGGAGCGCACGGGCTGCGGCATTCGGTTCGTAGCGCGTACTGCCTGAGCACCCGCGAGACGGTCGCTTGCGAGACGCCGGCCAATCGCGCCACATCGTGGCTGGTAACAGCTCCGCCCCTGTTTTCGTTGCCGGAAGCGATCATCGTTGCGATCTCTTCAGGCTACGGGTCATGCGGCGCTCGCCAGGGGAAGGTCGAGCGTGGTAGTTCGCCGCAGTTCCCGGCGATGCTTTTGGTCGTCGAATGAGCGCGCGCGGTGCATCGTGGCGCGGTTGTCCCAGATGACGAAATCGTCCTGGCGCCAGACGTGGCGGTAAACGAACTGGGGCTGGGTCGCATGTTCCATCAGGTCGCGCAGCAGCAAGCGCCCTTCCGGGACGGGCCAGTCCATGATCTGCTGCGCATGCGACGCGAGGTACAAGGAACGCCGCTGGCTTCGCGGAATCGTCCGGACCAGCGGATGAACCGCACCTTTGAGCTTGTCTTTTTCTTCTTGAGAAAACTCGAAGCCAAGCACCTGCCTGGAGTAGGCAATCGAGTGATGAACACGCAGCCCCTCCAGCGACGCTTTCATGTCGGCGTCGAGTGCGTCATAAGCGGCACGCATGTCGGCAAACTCTGTGTCGGCGTTGACCGGTGGGACGACCCGCGCCGAGAGCATGGAGTAACGACCCGCCGGGTCTTCGAACGAGGCGTCGGTATGCCACAGCCGGTTGCTAATGGTGCTCATCCGGCGTCTGTCGTCGGCTGCAAGGATCTGGCCGCTCTCGTTGACGTTGGAAATGTCGGTCAAGGCTTCATTGCCGAAGCGATTCTTGCCCAGCACGGCGACGGAGGTCTTTGCATGCAGCGTGCCGTCAAAACGCTCCGCGAAGGCAAGCTGCTCGTCGTTGCTGAAGGGCTGGTTGCGCCATACCAGAACCCCATGCTCGTCCATGCCGGTACGGATCAGCGAGAGCGTTTCCTGATCGTGGACCTGGCGAAGATCGAGTCCGCTTACCTCAGCCGCGAAACAAGGGTGAAGTTTGTGAAATGCCAGTGTCACAGTGCGTCCTTTCAGGGGATGCTGGTCCCCGCTGGTTGATTGAATCAAAACTTGCTTCATTGCCGCGAAATTGACTTTGAATACCCGAGTTGCATAGCGCATAATTTAACGCGAAATGAGTACGTAATCATTGTTTATTCCCAATTGCCATCATGTCAACAGGCTTGTGCCGCAGCAACTTGTGACGCTTCAAGCCAAAGCAGTTCCCATCAGGTCAGCTCTCAAGGAAAACTTCATGTCCTCGCTACGCTTGTTGCTCATTCTTTTCTCAGCGGTTTTGAGCCTCCCCGCACTGGCCCAGTACCCGAACAAGCCAATCAAGATCGTTGTGCCTTATCCGCCCGGCGGCTCCACCGATGTGGTGGCACGGATAATCGGGCAGAAGCTGCAGGAGACCTGGAAACAGCCGGTGGTGGTAGAGAACAGGGCTGGCGCCTCGGGCATGATCGGCACCGATATCGTCGCCAAAAGCGCACCGGATGGCTACACCCTGCTGTTGGCAGCCAGCGGCCCGCAGGCGGTGAACATCAGCTTGTTCCCGAAGATTCCTTACGATCCAATCAAGGATTTCGCACCCATCACGCTGGTCGTCTCCCTCCCGCTGCTGATGGTGGCGCCAACGTCGCTGCCGGCCAATAATGCCCGTGAGTTCATCGCCTGGGCACGGGACAACAAGGACAAAGCCAACTACTGCTCGATTGGCCCGGGCACGCCGTCTCATCTGGCAGGTGAGCTGTTCAAATCCATGACGGGCGCGGATGTGGCCCACATCCCTTACAAGGGCAGCGGACCGGCGCTCATCGACACCATAGGGGGCGTATGCTCCGTGCTGTTTGACAGCGCGCTCTCCTCCGGCCCGCATGTGAAATCGGGCAAGCTCAAAGTGCTCGCCACTGGCAGCAAGGCGCGTCTGGGCTCCTGGCCAGACGTTCCAACCCTCGCAGAATCGGGGCTGCCCGGCTACGAGGCCTACACCTGGGGCGCACTGGTGGCGCCGGCGGGTACGCCCAAAGACATCGTCGCCAGGCTACAGGCCGAGGTGTCGAGGATTCTCGCCCTGCCCGATGTAAAACAGAAACTGGAGGCCCAGGGCGCGATTGCGCAAGGCGGCAGCTCCGAGCAACTCGCCACTTTTATACAGGCAGAAATTGGCAAGTGGGCCAAGGTCATCAAAGACGGCAATATCAAAGCTGATTAAAAAACACCAAAGAAAGTATTGACCATGCAAGCCGAAGTGCGAGATTTGTTTGAGGGGTTCTCGTCGGGTAGCGTCGCCGTCGGAGACGACTCTTGCCCTGTGGACATCCCCTACGTGAGCGCTGGCACGGGGCCGCCGCTGCTGTTGCTGCACGGAGCGCCACAAACGAAGGCGATGTGGCATCGCGTAGCACCCCGCCTGGCCGAACGCTTCACGGTTGTGGCCACTGATCTGCGCGGCTATGGCGATGCATCGAAGCCGGAAGGTGGAGAAAAGCACCAGAACTACTCAAAGCGCGCCATGGCGGCCGATCAATTGGCCGTGATGCAGGCGCTTGGCCACTCGCGCTTCATGCTCGCCGGGCATGATCGGGGCGGTCGCGTCGCGCACCGGCTGGCGCTTGACCATCCGCAAGCGGTCAGCAAACTAATGGTGCTTGACATCGCTCCAACGCTGTCGATGTTCGAGCAGACCGACATGAACTTCGCAACCTGTTATTGGCACTGGTTCTTCTACCAGCAGAAGGCACCGCTGCCCGAAAAGCTGGTCGGGGCCGATCCGGAATACATGCTGCGCACGTTTATGGGTGGCAGGCACGCTGGCCTGAGTGTGTTCGACCCTGCCGCATGGAGCGAGTACCTGCGTTGCGCCAAAAATCCAGCCATGCTGCATGCCATGTGCGAGGACTACCGCGCCGCGGCAAGCATTGACCTTGAACACGATCGCATCGATCGAAGCAACAAGGTCGTGCTTGAGATGCCGCTACGTGTGTTGTGGGGCGAATACGGTTTGCTGCACCGCTGCTTTGAACCCCTCAAGGACTGGCGGGCATTTGCGCGCAAGGCGGAGGGCCGCTTGCTGCCTTGCGGGCATTACATTGCAGAAGAACTGCCAGACGTGCTGGTCCCGGAGTGCTTTGAATTTTTCGGCAGCGAAGCCGTGTAGTTTGAACCGTCCTTATCGGGTTGTCACACACACCGCCGAACCGTCCAGTCAGCGCAGGGCGTGCGCCATCACACAACAACAATGACGAAAGCAGGGGCTGCGTGGGGCAGGGCTGATGTCTCGGGCAGTCGCAAATGCCTGCCCGCACGGGGTTCAGCACCACATAGCGAGCCAGCTCCAGCAGGTAGGCTTCGCGCTGCACGATGATGGCTTTGAATCGGCCCTGAAAAACGTGACCAACCCGGTGGTGGGTGCGGTTGTGTCACTGGGTATAAACGCCGTTGAGCTGGCGCATACCGGCGCTCAGGTTGCCGTCGATGGTCTCTACAACCACATGAAAGTGGTTGTCCATCAGGCAGTAGTCTCACTGCTATGGCATCCCTTCGCTGGCTGTGATCGCGAATGTCGGTTTGTGATAATCTGATGGCATGAATGCCTCTCTGTTACCGCTGGTTTCCGAGTTTGAAACTCAAGAGCAGGAAGCCGACTACCTGCAATGGCTGGTGGTCAAGACGCGGGCGAGCTTTGCAGACACCCAGCCGAATCTGCCGCACGACGCCGTGATGGCGCAGGCCCGGGCATTGATTCAATCACCCAAGAGCAGCAACTCGCCCCGTTCTGCTGGTTGAGTGGCGGCCGTCAGCGCGCGCTGACTTGCTGGAAATATTGGACTTCATCGCCCAGCGCAATGAACGCGCGGCGGATCAGCTTCTGCGTAGCATCGAGCACGACCTGGAGCAGGCGGCCGAGCACCCCTATCTCTACAAACACAGCCAACGCCTGCCCGGATTGCGCGAGATCGTGGTGCATCCGAACTACATTGTTTTTTACAGGGTCACCAGCCTGTGCGTCGAGGTGGTCAGCGTAGTTCATGCTAGACGACAGTATCCCTGACGCATGCTGCCCGGCGCATCGGGTTGACAACCGCTTGAACGACCCTGACGGGCGCACGGGAAACCCCCGCTCAGTCCACCCATGATGTAGCCGCCTTGACCTCGCCGTTGCCCTCTAGCTGGTTCAGCCCGGTGCTTACGGCATGGTCTACTTCCAGCCAGCTCAACAAAGCCGCCTTTACACTCCCGTTATTGCTATTTATTTCATAGCTACGTGCGCACGGTTTACCTGGGCTGTGGGCTTAGTTGATGCTTAGGAATGAATGAAAACGAGGGCGATAAATTTTCTCTGCCCTCAACTTTTCGCACTGAAAAAGTATGAATTCAAGACCTGACCCCGGGCTTGGTTGCAGCGGCGCTACCTCTTTGTGGCCATCGACCGCGCCACCCGGTGGGTCTTCATGCGCACCTACCGCGACCAGTCCAACAGGAGCAGCACAGACTTCCTGCGCCGCCTCAAGCAGGCCGCGCCGATGAAGCTCAAGACCATCCTCACCGACAACGCCAGCCAGTTCACCGACCGCTTCACGAGCACCACCAAATCTCCTTCTGGTCAGCATGTATTCGACTTGGAGTGCCTGTCCCTGGGCATCGAGCACCGGCTGTGCCCGCCACGCCATCCCCAGACCAACGGCATGGTCGAGCGCTTCAATGGCCGCATCAGCGACATCGTCAACCAGACTCGCTTTAGCTCCGCAGCACAATTGGACGTCACCCTAAACAACTATCTGGGAACCTACAACAACCTCATCCCGCAACGGATAGATGCTATGGATGCCTCCCTTCCTACGGGGCTATCAACAGGAGCACAAGATGAAACATCCGTTTATCAGTAATAAAACACCAACTCGTGGCGGATCCTCTGATGGATACGGCATCAAAGTGCCCAGGGTGTGATAGACCAAGGTCTTCACTAACCACAGAGGATCCGCCATGAATCGTAATACAGGAATG
>JANYJD010000299.1 GCA_025358555.1 Rhodoferax sp. | reverse complement strand
ACCCACGAGGAGATCATCCGCAACGTGCTCAAGCCCACCGATGGCCGCACCGACCGGTTGACGATTAACGGCCTGGCCGCCACGCATTTTGTGGGCGGCCGCAACGATGCCCAGGGCAAAGCACAACCTGTCGAAGCCACCCTGGTCAGTGGCCCGGCCAACGCGGTGTACTTGCTGGCCTATGCCTCCAAAGATGCCGCCGCGTTGCAACGCGCACGCGGCCAACTGCAAGAGGCGCAGGCCAGCTTTCGGCCCATCACAGCAGCCGACCGTGCCGCCGCCAAGCCGTGGGCCGTGAAGACGGTGCCCTACCCGCGCGGCGGCTTTTCCGAGCTGGCGCGCACGTCGCCGCTGGGCACGCCCGAGCAGCAGTTGCGGCTCATCAACGGCTACTACGGCGGTGGCGAGCCTGCGCCGGGGCAACTGGTGAAAGTGGTTGGCCCGTAGGCATCCAGGCAAAGCCTCCCTAAATTGGGGGCTCCTTCAGCGCACTGACATCCGGCAATGCCGCGCCAAGCACGGCGGCCGCATCCAAAATGCCGGTACCGCCCACGCCGGGTCCCCAGACCGGCGGCACGCGTGCGGTGGTTTTGGCAATTTCCCGGAAGGCGCAAACGCGCATCCACGTCTTGCCGTATTTTTGGCTGATCTCACTCGCCCGGTGCGTCAACCACAGAGCGGCAACGCCAGTTGACAACGCGGTTGCGTAAGACGTGCCGTCGCCATTGTCCCGATAGACATAGGGGCCTGTCTTTTTCTCAATCGTGGCCCGGCGGATGTCTGCGGCGGGCGCTGACCAGTCGATCTCAGCCCCGCGGCTTGCCTTGGCCCAGACCTGGTCTTTGCTGGTCGTGCCGCCCACGGCAATGGTGCGCCCGTAACAGGCTGGGGCGACCACCGGCGAAACAAACTGCCCCCCAGCGCAGACGAAAACGACCCCTTTGTCATAAGCATTGTTTATGGCGGATTTGACCTTGGGCGTGAGGATGCGCGGGAACGCGCCCATGCTGAGGTTGACCACGTCCACTTGGGCAACATCCACCAGGTAATTCAACGCGTCGGCAAGAGCGGAAAGCTGGTCGTTGATCAAGACAGTGTTGGTTATGCGAACAACCACATGGGGCACCTTGGGCGCGCAGCCGTAAAACGTCTTGCCGCCATCGCCGCCGGGATGCCACCCCGAAATAGTCGCCCCAATGCGCGTGCCATGGCCCCACACCGGGCCGGAGCGCGGGTCTTCACCGTAAGCGTCTCCAGGCTCGTTGCCAGAGGCCGGGTCGGGGCTGTAAAAATTGCGGCATTGCGCCTCCAGCAGCCAGGGGCTTGCGCCGCCCGCTACCCCCACGTAGCCCAGCGCGGGATGCCGCGTGAACCCGGTATCGATTTGCCCCACCTTGCAAGTCCAGGCAATCGTGTCTGGGCCACCCAGCAAGGCCCAGGCCTGCGGTGCGTTGATAGTGGCCAGGTGCCACTGCACCCCGCCGATGGCTGGCACGGCGATGTCGGGCTGCGCGTCAAGCTCCTTGATGGCCCGGTGGGTCACCAGCGCCAATGCATCTTCATCAGAGATCGGATTGACCTTGTCGAAACTGACACCGTTTGACTGCAGATACTGCCAGGGATCAATGCCGTACTGCGCTTTGATGGCGTCAAGAATATGCCGGGGAATCAGCGCCCGGTTCCGGCTGACGGGCGTCAGCCGCACGTCCAGCCCGTCCAGCAGCAGCCGGTTGATGGCCGCCTGAATGGCCGGAAAGGTCAAAACGTCGGACTCAATCAGATAATTGCCGTAAGCCATTGCGCGCTCCTATGGAATGGACAGATTCATGCACCCCATCGTAGCGGCCACGCCAAGGCCCGTCATCCCCCAACTTGATGATGATGCACAGGGATCTGAGATATCCACACCGATGGTTGACCTGCCTCACAATCCGGTTCACTATACTTTATATAGCTGATTGTGCATATGGTACGAGGGCTAGAGGCCAATTTAGCTGCTAATTGATGTAAAATGCAGCATGACCCTGCATATTTCCACCTCCTTCGATTCCGGCGCCATTGAAGTCGTCAGCCTCGCCGACCCCGGCAACATCCAGCTCAATATCCGAAAGGACAATGCGAGCGAGTTTGCGCAGTGGTTCCACTTCTCGCTGCAAGGCGCGGCGGGCCTGGCGGTGACCCTGAATTTTCTCAACGCGGGGCAATGCGCTTACCCCAAAGGCTGGGAAGGCTATCGCATCAACGCAAGCTACGACCGCCAGCACTGGTTTCGCATCGACACCCGGTTTGACGGGCAGGTGATGTCGGCCAAGCTGACGCCCGAGACGCAGCAGGTCTACTTTGCCTGCTTCGAGCCGTATTCGCATGAGCGGCACCTGGACCTGGTTGGCTCGGCTGCTGCATCCGGCCTGGGGGAGGTGCAGCACCTGGGCCAGACGCTGGAGGGCCGCGACATGACGCTGCTGCAGATCACCGACACGCACAGTGCCTCGCCTGCTGGACAGAAGCGGAACATCTGGCTCATCGCCCGCCAGCATCCCGGTGAGGCCATGGCCGAATGGTTTGCGCAAGGTTTTGTGGAGCGCCTGCTGGATGGCGACGACCCGGTGGCGCGCGTGCTGCTGGCCCAATGCGTGTTTTATGTGGTGCCCAACATGAACCCCGACGGCGCGGTGCGCGGCAACCTGCGCACCAACGCAGGCGGTGCCAACCTGAACCGCGAGTGGGCCGCGCCCAGCCCGGAAAAATCGCCCGAAGTGTTTCTGGTGCGCCAGAAGATGCTGGAGGTGGGGGTAGACCTCAATCTGGATGCGCACGGCGACGAAGGCCTGCCCTACAACTTCGTCGTGGGCACCGAAGGCACGGCGGGCTACTCGCCGCGCATCGAAGCGCTTGAGGGCATCTTCAAGTCATCCTGGCAAGCCACCTGCCCCGATTTCCAGACGGCCCACGGTTATGGCCGTACGGCGTCGGGCGCAGCCAACCCCACGCTTGCCACCAACTGGGTCGGCCAGCAATTCAACTGCCTGGCCTTCACCATCGAGATGCCGTTCAAGGACAACGCCGATTTGCCTGACGCCGTGGTGGGCTGGAACGGCGAGCGCTCAAAACGCCTGGGTGCCAGCGTGCTGCTGCCGATTCTGGCGGTGGCGGGCCAGTTGCGCTGATCGGCGGGTTGGCCCCACACCGTCTGTGGAGTTGCGCATCCGGCTAGCACGCCCGCTCGGCACACTATGATGCAGGCTGGCCATTCCATGCACCCACCACCCGTTCCATGAATGATTTAATGCAAGCCGAGTTTGGCACCGTTGCCCAGGCAATCCACCGGCACGCCGTGCATTCGCCCACGCGGCGCGCGCTGGTGGAGGCAACAGGCGAGCGCACCCGCGCGTTGACCTACGCCCAGCTCGACACCCTGATGGATCAGGTAGCCGCTGCCCTGCAGCGCGACGGCTTGCAGCCCGGTCATGCCATCGCCATCTGCGCCAGCACGTCGATTGAGTACGCGGCCGTATTCCTTGGGGCCTTGCGCGCGGGCGTCGTGGTGGCACCGCTTGCGCCCAGTTCCACACCGGTCAGCCTGGCGCGCATGCTGGCCGATGCAGACGCGCGGCTGGTTTTTACGGATGTGGCCAACGCCGGTTTGCTGGGTGAGGCACCCAGCAGCATCACGCGGATTGCGCTGGACGGTTCTGCCGCTGGCATGGCGTTGAATCACTGGCTGGCGGCGTCTAAGGCAGCAGAGTCGCCAGCCATGGCCGTGGGAGCCGCGCAAGCCATTCAAGCGGTGCAAGCTGTGCAAGTACAGCCATCCTGGCCCTTCAACATAATCTACTCATCTGGCACCACGGGCGAGCCCAAAGGCATCGTCCAGTCGCATGGCATGCGCTGGACCCACGTGCGCCGGGGCGACGCCTACCAGTACGGGGCGGACACAGTGATGCTGCTGTCCACGCCGCTGTACTCCAACACCACACTGGTGGTGTTTTTCCCCACGCTGGCCTTTGGTGGCACCGTGGTGCTGATGCCAAAATTTGACGCTGCCGGTTATTTGAAACTGGCGCAGGCTCACCGCGCCACGCACACCATGCTGGTGCCGGTGCAGTACCAGAGGCTGATGGCGCGGCCTGATTTTGACGCCCACGACCTGTCAAGTTTCAAGTTCAAGTTTTGCACCAGCGCGCCGTTTGCCGCCGCCCTCAAGGCCGATGTACTCAAGCGCTGGCCTGGCGGTCTGGTCGAGTTTTATGGCATGACCGAAGGCGGTGGCTCATTCATTCTGGAAGCGCACCTGCATCCAGCCAAGCTGCATACCGTGGGGCGCGCGCCCGAGGGCCATGACATCCGGCTGATTGACGACAGCGGGCAGGAAGTCGCCCTGGGTGAAGCCGGTGAAGTGGTGGGCCACTCCCCCGGCATGATGCTGGGCTACCACCGCCAGCCGGAGAAAACGCGCGAGGCCGAGTGGTTTGATGCCAGCGGCAAACGCTTCATCCGCACCGGCGACATCGGGCGCCTGGATGAGGACGGCTTTCTTACCCTGTTTGACCGCAAAAAAGACATGATCATCTCGGGCGGTTTCAACGTTTACCCCAGTGACCTGGAGGCCGTGCTGCGCGAACACCCGGCCGTGCTGGAAGCGGCGGTGGTGGGCATGCCGTCCGAGCAGTGGGGCGAGACGCCGGTGGCCTTTGTGGTGATGCAGCCAGGGCAGGCCGCCCGACCGGATGAGTTGCTGCAATGGGTCAACCAGCGCGTCGGCAAAACCCAACGTGTGGCCGCAGTGCACCTGTTGCAGGAGTTGCCCCGCAGCGCCATTGGCAAAGTGCTCAAGCGCGAGCTGCGCGACCAGTACGGTCAAGATGGCGGAACCATCGCACTTTGACGATGCCCAGGTGCTGCACTACAAGCCCAAGCGCCGCCGCTCGGATGGCGCCACCGTCGGGCTGAAGGCGCTGGTGCGCTGGCAGCACCCTGAGCGCGGGCTTATTGCAGGCATCGACCGCTGGGTCTTGCCGACCGCCTGCCGCCAGTTGAAGGCCTGGCACGATGAAGGCTGCCTGCGCGTGCCGGTGGCCGTCAACCTGTCGGCGGTAGAGTTCAAGCAGCATGACCTGGTGCGCGAGATCTCTGCGGTGCTTGCCGCCACCGAAGAGCACAGCTCCGGCGTAAAGCTCACTCGTAATACCGCGCCACATAGTCGTCAAAGCTGCCCTGCGGCAGTGCTTCCAGCTGGGCCTGTTCCGCCAGGGATGCGCGGGCGCTGTCGGCAAACCGGACTTCGGTTGCAGCGTCCAGCGGCTGTGCCAGCAACTGCTGATGGTGCTGGCGCGACAGGTGCATGGTGTAGGCGATCAGCCCGCCATGCTGGCGCGCGCCCTCCAGAACATGCGCTGAGGGCGTGGTGTCGGGCGCATCAATGCGCTGGCGCAGCTTGTGAAGTGTCTGGGCATAGCGTTCACCACCATAGGCGCTGTCCAGCATGGTTCCAAACGGGGCCATGTCGTCAAACAGGTCGTGCGCCAGCGCGCGGAAGGGCTGCTCGGTGTTGTGCACCAGCAGGTGCAGCTCCGGGTTGCGGCCCCCGTTGACGACGCGGCGTTTGTTCTCATCGTTTTCGCTTTGCTCGCGGCTGGTGATGGGCGGGCTGTCGCGGAACAGGCACATCATCAGGAAAGCATCCACCAGCAGGCCCTGCTCGGGCGTGATGCCAATGTCCACCAGCGGGTTCAGGTCAAACAGGCGCACTTCAACATATTCGACGCCGTACTTCTTCAATGCCACTGCCGGGCGCTCGCCGTGCTTGCTGATGCGCTTGGGGCGGATGCCGGCGTAAAACTCGTTTTCGATCTGCAGCACGTTGGCGTTAAGCTGCTTCCAGTGCGCGTGCTCGCCGGTTCCCTCTTTGACGCCCAGCGCCTGGTAGAACGGGTCGGGCGTGTGGATGGCCGCGTCCAGCGCCTCTGCATACTCGTGCAGTGAATTGAAATTGACATGCAGGTTGGCCTGCACGCGGTTCTGGTAACCCAGGTCGCTCATGCGCAGGCTGGTGGCGTGCGGGCCGTACAGCGTGTCTGGCCCCATGGCCTGCAAATCAGTTTTGCGGCCCTGCAAGAACGAGGTGCTGACCGCTGGCGAGGCGCCAAACAGGTAGGGGATGAGCCAGCTGTAGCGCAAAAAATTGCGGATCAAACCAAAGTACCGCCCGCTAACAAAATCTTGCATGCTGCCCGTGGCTGAGCAACACTCATACAGCGCCACCCAGAAGTCTTCGGGCAGCGACCAGTTGTAGTGCACGCCGGCAATCGCCTGCATGTGCCTGCCGTAGCGCAACCCCAGGCCCTCCCGGTACACATGCTTGAAGCGGGCCTTGTTGGAGCTGCCGTAATTGGCCAGGGGAATTTCGTGATCTTCGCCCAGCAGACTTGGCATGGAGCCAGCCCACATGATTTCGTCC
>JANYJD010000236.1 GCA_025358555.1 Rhodoferax sp. | reverse complement strand
CACGGGCAAGCTCGCGCAGCAGGCTACGGAGCTGTCAGGCCGCTACCAATTCGATGGCACGCGCCATGCACTCCAACTCAACAGCGCCAAGCTGGCCGCTGGCCAATACAAAGGCGAAGCCAGCCTGCTGGCCCGCGCACCGTTGACGCTGGATGCCAAGGTGCAGGGCGATGTGCAGGCGGCGATTCCCGGCAACGCTAAGCCGCTGTTGCTGGCGGCGACGGCTTCAGTACGTGGCGATCTGGCGGGGCCGCAGCCTTTGCTGGATGTGCAGGCGGTGGTGGGACCGGCAACCTCGCCAGCAACCTCAAAACCGGCCACGACAACAGATACCATGCGCGCCCAGCTTGCCGCCCAAATCAGCCCATGGGCATCGCAACCAATCGTCACAGCGGATACTTCTTTCAGCAACCTGAACCTGGCCTTGCTGTGGCCTCTGGCCCCGCAAACCTTGCTCACCGGGAACGCACAGATTGAGCCGGTCGCAGATGCGTCAAAACCCGTCGCTCGTTCGGCAAACCCCAAAGGCGTTGAGGGTTTGGCAGTTTTGGCCTGGCAAGCGCAGATGGCGTTCACCAACCCACTGGCCGGTCCGTGGAACCTGCACCGCTTGCCGGTCGACACGGCGCAGGCGCGCCTCACCTTCAACAAGGGGCAGTGGCTGGTCCAGTCACTCAACGCTGACGTTGCGGGCGGGCGCATCAGCGTGCAGGGCAATCTGAACACTGCTGCTGCCAAGGGCACCCAGCCACCCGCTATTTCTGGCTGGCAGGCGCAGGCAACGTTACAAAACATCAACCCAGCGGCCCTGCACACCCAACTGGCACCCGCACGGGTGGATGGCACGGTCAACGCTACGGCCAGCTCGCCGGTTGCTGCATCCACCACCGCTGCCAGCCAGGCCATTGATTTTGACGCCCAGCTTCAACCCAATGCCAAACAACCCGATGCCTCCCGGTTAAACGGCCTGCGCCTGAAAAGCGCAGCGGCGAAAGGGCGCTGGGCCGGCGGAACCCTGAGCCTGCAGACCTTGAAAATCGAAACCACCGACGCCCTTCTTCAAGGCAAGCTGGACGTTCAACCAGCTGTCAAAGCGGCACAAGGCGAACTCCAGCTCACCCTGCCCGGCGGCAACGCGCAGGTACAGGGCAAACTTGGCGAGAACGACGGCGCCGGTGACTTTGCGCTGCGCCTGTCGGACGCGGGCAAGGCATCGCGCTGGTTCGAGGCGCTGCCCGGTGCGGCGAAGCTGCTGTCAGGCTATGCCGTGCAGGGCAATGGCGAACTCACTGGCGCATGGACGGGCGGATGGCGGTCGGCATTGCAAGGCACATTGGCAGACAGGTTACAAAGCACTGCGCAGGGCAGTGGCCTGACCTTGCGAAGCACCCTGCGCGTGCCGCAACTTGATGTGTCCGGCCCCCAGCAAACGCCGGCCCAGTCTTTGCGGCTGCGCGATGTTCAAGCGCAGGTGTCAGGCTCACTGAATGCGCTCACGCTGAAGGCCGGCGGCCAGTGGTTAGGCGGTACGCGCCGCTTCAATCTGCAAACCCAGGCAACGGGTGGGCGCAATGCCGCTGGAAATTGGCAGGCTGTAGTGGCCAGCGCACAGGTGCAAACCCAGGACAGCCTGCAGCCGGGCACCTGGACGGCGCAGATGCGCCAACCCGTCGGCGTTAGCTGGACCACAACGGCAACCGATAAGGTGCTGGACATCGGCGCGGGAGAATCATCCCTGACCGGCCCCATCGCGGGCAGCGCCAGTATCGTCTGGCGGCCAGTCCGCTGGCGTCAGTCGGGTGCCCGCACCGAGCTGGCTACCCAGGGCCAACTGCAAGGCATTCCGATGGCTTGGCTGGACTTGCTGGCCGACGCGCAACTCGCCAATTTGGGGTTGCGCGGTGATCTGGTTTTTGACGGCGATTGGGACGTGCTGGCGGGCGACATGCTCAAGGCCAAGGCATCGCTGGTGCGCCGCAGCGGCGACATCAGCATTCAGGCCGAGGGGGTGACCGGGACTGCGGCCGGCACGGGTTCCACCATCAGCGCAGGCGTCAAAGACGCCCGCATGACCTTGACGGCAGACGGCGATGCACTGCGCGTAAGTGGGCGCTGGGACAGCGAGCGGGCGGGTCTGGCACAAGCCGACTTCAGCACCAGGATCACGAGCGTCGCCAATGAGGGTTGGCGCTGGCCTGCGGATGCACCTCTCGCAGGCACACTGCGCGCGCAGTTGCCCCAGGTTGGGGTGTGGTCCGTGCTGGCGCCGCCCGGCTGGCGCATCCGTGGCACGCTGGACGCCAACGTCGCACTGGCCGGCACACGTATCGCCCCCCAATGGCGCGGCACACTGAATGCGGACAACCTGGCGCTGCGCTCCATTGCAGACGGCGTTGAATTCAGCAATGGCCGGCTGCGCAGCGTGTTGAACGGGCAACGGCTGGAGATAAATGAATTCAGCTTGCAGGGTGCGGGCGGTGGTGGCGCAGGGGGTGGGGCGAATGCTGGCGGCTTGCTGAGCGCCAAAGGCTTTGCCGAATGGCTCCCAACAGGCACTGGCACTGCGGCGGCGCTGTCTAAAATTCGCATTGAACTGGCGGCGCAAGCGCAGGCCCTGCGCGTCAGCGCCCGCGCGGACCGGCGTCTGGCGGTCTCCGGCAACCTGCAGGCCAAGCTGCTTGACGCCAAACTGGAGATACGTGGTGCATTGAAAGCAGACCAGGCGCTGTTCATCCTGCCCGATGAAAACACGCCCAGCCTGGGCGATGACGTGGTGGTGAAATCGTCGGTCAAAAAACCGGGGTCGGCATCGCCAACAGGAGCCGCAACCCCACCTCCAACAGCAAATCCAACCCCAACTGCACTGGCAGCGCAAACTCCGGCCGCAAGTGATGCCGCGCGATCCGCTTCGAACACCTCCCGTATCGTGCCTGACGTGGCACTCACACTGGACACGGGCCCCGACTTCCGGGTGCAGGGCCGTGGCCTCAACACCCGGCTGAGTGGCACCCTCAGCCTGGCCAGCTCCGCAGCCACGCTGGGCGTTCCACGGCTCACAGGCCTGCTCTCCACCGTGCGCGGCAGCTACAAAGCCTACGGCCAGCAACTCGACATTGGAGAAGGCGTGATGCGCTTCAGCGGCCCCTATGACAATCCGGCACTGGACATCCTGGCCATCCGCCCCAATTTGACAGTGCGCGTGGGCGTGCAGGTCAGCGGCACGGCGCTCTCGCCCCGCGTGCGGCTGTATGCAGAGCCTGAGCTGCCCGACGCAGAAAAGCTGGCCTGGCTGGTGCTGGGCCGCTCAGGCGCCAACGGCGGCGCTGAATCTGCAGTGTTGCAGCAGGCTGCACTGGCATTGTTGGGCGGCAACGGCAAAGGCCTGTCGGGCGGGCTGGCTGAGGCGCTGGGGCTGGACGAGCTTTCGTTTCGCGGGTCGGCCAGCAACGCCGATGGCACCACCAGCGCAGCCGCCGTCACTCTGGGCAAGCGGCTGTCGCGCAATTTCTATGTTGCCTACGAACGCAGCGTGGCTGGCACCCTGGGCACGGTCTACATCTTCTACGACTTGTCCAAGCGATTCACCCTGCGCGCCCAGACCGGCGAGCAAAGCGCCATCGACCTGATTTTCACGGTGCCTTACGACTGAACCGCCGGTTCAAAACCCACAACCCGCTAGCCCTACAATCCCGGCTCCTCCTCGTAGTTCAATGGATAGAACGAGTGCCTCCTAAGTGCTAGATATGGGTTCGATTCCCGTCGAGGGGACCAAAAAGCGTGAAGAAAACAGCCCCTGCGGACTGTTTTTTAGCTTTTTGGGTTGAATGCGCCTGCAAGCGCGTTCAGAGGCAGCTCAAAACGCATAAAACGGCCCCGTCCCCAATGAAGACGCCTGCCCCTCAATCCCCATAAACACCCGCCGCCCATAGAAAAACGGCAGGCCCCAGTCAAAGGTGTGCGCATCGAAGATATTGCCTGCCAGAGTAGGAATGACCGCCAACGTGCCCGAGGCAAATGATGCATTGGCATTGTTGACTGAGAATGACACGGGCACATTGACGCCATTGGCACCGACCATCGTGGCAGAAAACGTGGTCAGTGAATCCGGGCAATAAAAACCCGAGCCAGCGCTGCCAGAGCAGACGGGCAGGAGGCTGGTATCAAAAAACAGGCCGTTGGAACCGGTGTCGATAAAGCTGGTGTCGAGTGATTTGCCGCCCAACAGGGTCGTGATATTGCCGCCGATTGTGGTCAGCACTGAACCGGGCCTGAACTGGTTGTTTGTCTGGGTGCCAATGCCGAAAATCACTGAACCTTGAAGGCTGGAAGCGCCCGCCAGACTGGCGGTTGGCAGGTCAACCAAAAACCCGTTGTTGTCGGTGGCAAACAGGGGAACCGGGTTTTTCAGCTGTTTTGCAATGCCGGCCACGCTTCGTGTGACTGAAAAGCAGGACGCGCTGCTGCACGTGTAATAAAACCCGTTGCCCGCTGAGGTGGCACACGATGCGCCGCAGTCCTCCTTGAACAAACCCAGCCCCAGAATGCCGTTGGCATCCAATGTGGCTGGGGTGGTGACGACGTCCCCGGTGGAACACGCTGACGCGAGCCGGTTGAACGCCGGGTCGGCAATCACCTGAATCGGCACACTGGCGGCCCGCTTGCCAGCCAGCAAAATATCAGCCACAGCCACCGGCCCCCAGGCGAACGTGTTGTCCACAAATTGCGCGCAGTTGAGCAGCGGCAGGCCGCTGTTGCCCGTGAGCCGGGGCAAATTCAAACCCGCAGACATGACACCAGACAGCAGCCGCAGTCCGGTCGAGCCGGTATCGACCAGCACGTGGTCAATCGTCTGGCACAGCGTGCTGCTGCCCGGCTGGCAGACTGTGACCGAGGTGTAAAGCCGGTTGACGCTTCTGCCCGCAGGGCCGGAATCCACCACAACCGGGAGCACGTTGCCTGACCCGCCAGGGCTGGGCACCGGTGCGGTCACGATGGGGCCGCCACCACTGACAGCATCGCTGCCTCCGCCACCGCCACCGCAAGCCGTCACCAGGCTCGCTGCCAGCCACACAAGAAGGGCGCGGCACAAAAGATTATTGAAGCGCATCTTTGATGTTCACATCCGCAGGAACCAGCCCAGGCGCGTAGGCCGAGCCAAAAAAATTCCGCATGCGGCCGTTGGACCTGACCACCAGCCCGTCAGCATCCATCGCCAAAGGCGACCCACGCCGGCCCGCCGCGCGTGCCTGCTGCGCCTCTTGCCTGAACGCCTTGAAATACTCACCCAACAGCGCATTCAGGTCGGGCAACACCGGGCCACGCCACGCTACCGCAAACACCACGCCCGCAGGCGTTGCCAGTTCAGTGACGGTGGTACCGGTGTCAAGCACGGATTCGTGAATCGCATACGCCCCGGAGCGGCCCGCTGGTGTGGCTAAAAGCAGTCTTGCGCCGGACACTGGACTGGAAGCAGATGGCGCTTGCGTCACCAGGGGCATGGAAGGCGCTTGCCCAAGCGTCGCCATCACGGGCGCTGCGCTGGCCGCGAGCACCGCCCATAGAAGCAACTGCCGGACAGAATGCGGTCTGAAAAAGCGTTGGGTTTGAAACATCAGTCTAAATGCCTGTCGGTCTTGCAAGGCATTATGACCAATCATCGAACCCTCCATCACGTCAAGGTGTAACGCCAATCAAGTGCCGCCGCAAGGCATGGTAGAGCGGGTATCAGATTGAAATTAAAAAGGGGCCCGAAGGCCCCTTGGAAATCACTGCACGGTGAAAATAGTCAAGGGCAAGGTGCGCTGGACGCGGCAATGCCTGCACGCAGCGCGGTGACGCCTGCGCCGTCGTCCGGCCCCAGCGTGTTTTTGGTGAATTTGCAGCCGTAGGTTGAAGCAGCGACCGTAGCTGGAGTGACCACGTCGTCGCCCGCTGGCTTGACGCCATCGCGCTCCCATTTGATCATCGCGTCAAACGCGTCAACCTGCTCCGCGATGGTGAAATCGCAGTGGCTGACGCCACGGATGGCGCGCTGCACCAGCCAAGTGCTGTTGCCTTTGGCTGCGACGCGCTTCTGGTACACCTGCTCCATGCTGAAAGGCACAAACAAGTCGCCCAGCGTGTGAATGGAGACGACGGGTATCTTGAACTCGCCATTGGCCTTGGGGATCCAGCGCAGGCCATCGGTGCGCAGACGGTTGGCGTCGGGTGCCGCTGTCAGCTTCTGCGCTGACGCATTGAGCGCGGTTGAACCCGCCACGTCGCCATCTATGGTGTAGGTGAAGGCAGTGGTGTCGAGTAGGTTCTTGTTCAAGATGCCGGAGATGGTGCCGTCACCGCCCAATGAGCCCCAAATATTGGGGAAGCTGCCGCCAAACAGCAGGCCCTGGGTGAACATTGGGCGCTCGCCGCCGGTGATGTTTTTCAACACTGATGCAAACTTGGTGCCAGCAGCCGTAGTGGTGATCTGCGC
>JANYJD010000194.1 GCA_025358555.1 Rhodoferax sp. | reverse complement strand
AGTGTTGCATTCTTGATGGCACAAATAAAACGGATGGATTTTTGGTCAGGGCAAGGCGCAAACCACAGCGATACCAGTGGGTATCGCGCGGATTTGCAACGCCGCCATGGCCGAAAAGGCACCGTTTTATGTGCCAGACAGAGTGCAACGCTGCACTAGCCTATAAATGACATCACCGGGCAGGCCCGGCAATTGTTTTCACGGAAGATTCCATGCCAAGCTCCATTCTCCAAGGCAAACGCATTCTGATCACCCAGGCCGATGCCTTCATGGGTCCGGTGCTGTGCGAAGTTTTTGCCGAGCACGGTGCTGTCGTGAACGCAAACACGCAATCGCTCATCCATGCAGAAGCCCCAGCTGACGTGGTCGCGGCAGCGGGCACCATTGACGTGCTTGTCATCAATCTGGCAATGCCCGCCCCTTCAACCTTGGCCGCCGATGTGTCTGAGGCCGAATGGCAGAACACTTTTACGGCGCTTGTGGACCCCCTGCCCCGGCTGGTGCGCGCAGCACTGCCGCAAATGATCAAGCGCGGTGGCGGGAAAATCTTGCTGATGGGCAGTGCGTCTGCGCTGCGGGGAATGAAGCGTGCCTCCACCTACAGCGCGGCCCGGGGGGCTCAATTGGCCTACGTGCAATCGGTTGGCGTTGAAGTAGCACCCCACAACGTTCAGGTGAACGCCATCGCACAAAATTTCGTCGAAAACCCGACCTACTTCCCGCCCGAGATAGAGGCCAACCCAAAGTTCCAGGAGCGTTTGAAGCGTGAAGTGCCGCTGGGCCGCCTGGTCGGCGCGCGGGAAGATGCAGAGTTTGCTGCCTATCTGTGCAGCGAGGCTGCCAACTGCTTTGTGGGGCAGGTTTTCCCGGTCTGTGGGGGCTGGGTGGCGCGCTAAGCGGCCAGAAAGCCAACAAGGCCCAGAGCCAGGGGGCACGCTTTCGCTGTTGGTCCGGCCTTGCGGCTATTGCCTCCTTCGCAGCCCAAGGCTGACGCCTACTTCACGCACTGCATCAGATTGGCGTTCTTGCCCTGCTCCTTGTGCTCGCTGATCACGCACGACAGGCCGCCGCAAATGCAGTGAACAAGCGTGGTGGACAGGCCCGCCACAGGCGTCGTGGGCGAACACTGGCAGGCCGGCACCGACATGAAGCCCTGTGCTTCGGCGCGGCCCGCAAGTCCGCCGAACAGGCCTGACAGACCTGACAGACCTGACAGACCTGCTGTCGCAGCCGCCAGCACGACCGCTGCAACGGCGATGGTGCGCAATGTACGCTTTTGCATAAAAACTCCTTATCAAGCCTTGCCGGTAGACCCGTAACCACCCTCCCCGCGCTCGCTCGCCGGGAACTCATTCACCACATTGAACTGCGCTTGCACTACCGGCACGATCACTAGCTGCGCAATGCGCTCCAGCGGCTCGATGGTGAAGGCCACGTCGCTGCGGTTCCAGGCGCTGACCATGAGCTGGCCCTGGTAGTCGCTGTCGATCAGGCCGACTAGATTGCCCAGCACGATGCCGTGTTTGTGGCCCAAGCCTGAGCGCGGCAGTATCAGCGCCGCATAGTTAGGATCGGCCAGGTAAATGGCGATGCCGGTGGGCACCAGTTGCCAGGCGTTGGCTTGCAGCACCAAAGGCTCGGCCAGGCAGGCGCGCAGGTCCAGCCCGGCGCTGCCTGGCGTGGCGTAGGCGGGAAGCTGGTTGACCAGGCGCGGGTCGATGATTTTGACGTCTACTTTCATGATTTTTCTTTTTTTCAGGAAGAGAATTGGCCTGTAGCCCTCATCCTGCATGCAATGTTAGCTATTAATTTACGAGAAAGTGCCAATTTGGACGCACGCGGAAAATCTTGCGTTCCCTGCGCGTCCACCAGCAGCAAGGCATTGTTGTCCTGCCCGAACGTGTCCGGACCGATGTTTCCCACCAGCAGTGGCACGCCCTTGCGCAAGCGCTTGGCTTGCGCGTTGGCCAACAGGTCTTGGCTTTCCGCAGCAAAGCCCACGCAGAACAGTTCGCCGCTTTGGGCGCGCGGTGATTGGGCGACGCTGGCCAGGATGTCCGGGTTCTCTACAAACTGCAAGGCGGGCACCGCGCCGGACCCATCTTTTTTGATTTTGTGGTCGGAGGAATTGGCCACGCGCCAATCGGCCACAGCAGCGGTAGCTACAAAAATATTAGCTACTTGTGCACACCCCACAACGGCTTCAAGCATATTTTGTGCAGACTTGACATTGATTCTGGCAACCCCGCGTGGCGTGGGCAGGTGCACCGGCCCGGCCACCAGCGTCACGCTCGCACCCGCCTCGTGCGCGGCGCGGGCGATCGCAAACCCCATCTTTCCGCTGGACAGATTAGTGATGCCGCGCACCGGGTCTATCGCCTCGTAGGTGGGGCCGGCTGTAACCAACACGTGCTGCCCAGCCAGTACTTTGGGCTGGAAGAAGGCGATGATGTCTTGCAGCAGCTCGGCGGGCTCCAGCATGCGGCCATCGCCGGTTTCGCCGCAGGCCTGGTCGCCCGTGCCCACGCCCAAAATCGTGGTGCCATCCAGAGTGAGCTGCGCCATGTTGCGCTGCGTGGCGGGGTGCGCCCACATTTCGCGGTTCATGGCGGGGGCAATCAGCAGCGGCACGGCTTTGTCGTTGCCAGAACCACCGCCAGTCAAGGGCCTGGCAAGGCACATCAGGCTCAACAGATCGTCGGCGCGGCCATGCAGCAGCTTGGCCATGAAGTCGGCGCTGCACGGCGCGATGAGGATCGCATCGGCTTCGCGGCTCAGGTTAATGTGCGGCATGTTGTTTGGCTCGCGCGCATCCCACTGCGAGCCATAAACAGGCCGGTTCGATAGCGCCTGCATCGTCACCGGGGTGATGAACTGCTCTGCCGCCTCGGTCATCACCACCTGCACCGTGGCACCCTCTTTGATCAGCGCCCGGCACAGCTCTGCCGCTTTGTAGCAGGCAATGCCGCCGCTCAAGCCCAATACGATGTGTTTTCCTGCGAGGTCGTTCATGCACTCAATTTACCAGAGTACGCAACGCCGCCGCGCCGGGCCGCCCCAAGCATGTCGCCCAGCCCCTGACGGGCCTGTCCGAGGGCACGGCCCCCTCGGGGCTGAACGCTGCGGCTCCAGAGCGGCCTGCGCTGCTCTGGACAGCGTGAAGAGCCATCGCCTCTGGCGATCGGCCTGTCCAGGGAGCGACACGCAGTGCGCGACCGTGGGGGCAACATATAATCAGAATTTCCCACCCCTTGAGCTTAAAAACTCACTCTGACATGACCAAATTTGTCTTCGTCACCGGCGGTGTGGTGTCTTCCCTTGGCAAGGGAATCGCCTCAGCCTCCCTTGCAGCGATTCTGGAATCGCGGGGCCTCAAAGTCACCCTCATCAAGCTCGACCCCTACCTCAATGTAGACCCGGGAACGATGTCGCCCTTTCAGCATGGCGAGGTGTTTGTCACCGAAGACGGCGCCGAGACTGACCTCGATCTGGGCCACTACGAGCGCTTTGTGGAAACACGCATGCGCAAGGCCAACAACTTCACCACCGGCCAGATTTACAAAAGCGTACTTGAGAAAGAACGCCGGGGCGATTACCTGGGCAAGACAGTGCAGGTGATTCCACATGTGACCAACGAGATTCAGGAGTTCATCCGGCGTGGCGCCCGCATGGACACAGCCGACGCTGTTGACGTCGCGATAGTGGAGATTGGCGGCACTGTGGGCGACATCGAGTCCCTGCCGTTTCTGGAAGCCGTGCGCCAGATGAGCCTGAAGCTCGGCCCCAACAACAGCGCGTTTGTGCACCTGAGTTACGTGCCCTGGATTGCCGCCGCAGGCGAGCTTAAAACCAAGCCCACGCAGCACACCGCCAAACAGCTGCGTGAGATCGGCATCCAGGCCGACGCGCTGGTTTGCCGCGCCGACCGGCCCATCCCCAAAGAAGAGCGCGAAAAAATCTCGCTGTTCTCCAACGTGGCCGAGTGGGGTGTGATTTCGATGTGGGACGTGGACACCATCTACAAGGTGCCGCGCATGCTGCACGAACAAGGCCTGGACGGCCTGATCTGTGACCGCCTGCGCCTGAACACGCCCCCGGCCAACCTTAAGCGCTGGGACGACCTGGTGTTTGAGACCGAGCATCCCAAGGGCGATATCAACATCGCCATGGTTGGCAAGTATGTTGATCTAAGTGACAGCTACAAATCGCTCAACGAAGCGCTGCGCCACGCCGGCATGAAGAACCATGTGCGGGTGAAGATTGGCTACATTGATTCCGAGTCGCTTTCGCCAGACAACGTGTCCCAGCTTGCCAAGTTTGATGCGGTGCTGGTTCCCGGCGGTTTTGGTCCGCGCGGCGTTGAGGGCAAAATTTGCGCCGCCCGCTTTGCCCGTGAGAACAAAGTGCCCTACCTCGGTATTTGCCTGGGCATGCAGGTGGCCACCATCGAATTTGCGCGCAATGTCGCCTTGCTGAAAGACGCCAACAGCACCGAGTTTGATGCGGACAACCCGAACCCGGTCATCGCCCTGATCACCGAATGGAAAGACTCCGACGGCACCATCAAGACCCGCAACAAAAACTCTGACTTGGGCGGTACCATGCGCCTGGGCGCGCAAAGTTCTGATGTGGCCAAGGATTCACTGGCGCACACGATTTATGGCGATGTCGTGACCGAGCGGCACCGCCACCGCTATGAGGCCAATGTCAACTATCTGGACCGACTGCGCAAGGCCGGCTTGGTGATATCAGCATTGACCCAGCGCGAGCAGCTCACCGAGATCATCGAACTGCCCAAGAGCATGCACCCGTGGTTCATCGGCGTGCAGTTTCACCCAGAGTTCAAGTCCACGCCGTGGGCCGGGCACCCGCTGTTCAACGCATTCATCAAGGCGGCAGTGGACCACCAGACGGCAGGTAAGAATTTGAAGGCTGTAGCCTGAAATTATTGGAGCCGACCATGGGATATGCGCAGAAACTGCCTTATTACATTCAGCCTGAAGACTACCTTCTGCTGGAGGCAAAGGCCGAGTTCAAGCATGAGTATCTGGACGGCGTGATTTACGGTTGGCAGGGGGAAGGCCCGTTGGGAATGGCTGGTGGAAGCGTCCGGCATGGCCAAGTCATCCTCAACATTGCACTGTCGTTGAAGGTGCAACTGCAAGGCTCCGAATGCACGGTGCTGGCCACGCAGGTTCTTGTGCACAAAAAAGACAAATCTGCGTATTTCTATCCTGATATTGTCGTCACCTGCAGCAGGGCGGACCGGGCGCAAAACACGCATTTGACTGAGCCAAGCTTGGTGGTCGAAGTACTCAGCCCGTCCACCGAGTTTTTTGACCGCCATGACAAATTCCTGGCCTATCGGGGCATTGAGTCGTTGCAAAGCTATGTGCTGGTGTCACCTGACAGCCGGACGATCGAAGTGTTCACCCGTGCAAACCAGTGGGCCCCTGTTGCAAGGCAGCAAGGCACGCCAGGGTTGCCCACTGAATCTGTCAGTTTGGGCGCTTCGAATTTGAATTTGCGGGTGGCTGACGTATTTGACGGCCTGGCCTGAAGGGATGGGATAAATCGCCATGAAACTCTGCCACTTCGACATTGGCCTGAACCAGCCGTTCTTCCTGATCGCAGGCCCCTGCGTGATCGAGTCTGAGCAGTTGCAGATGGACACTGCAGGCCTGCTTGCGGAAATCACGGCTTCGTTGGGCATCAACTTTATTTTCAAGAGCAGCTTTGACAAGGCGAACCGCTCCAGCGGCAGCACCTTTCGCGGCCCTGGTATTGACGTGGGCCTGGAGATATTGGCCAAGGTGAAGCGCGAGTTGAAAGTGCCCGTGCTGACCGACATCCATTCCGAAGGCCAGATTGCACAAGTCTGCGCCGTGGTGGACGTTTTGCAGACGCCCGCCTTCCTGTGCCGCCAGACCGATTTCATCCGCGCCGTGGCGCAAAGCGGCAAGCCGGTCAACATCAAGAAGGGCCAGTTTTTAGCACCCGGCGACATGAAAAACGTCATCGACAAGGCCCGCACCGCCGCCCGTGAACTGGGCCTGGAAGAAGACAACTTCATGGCCTGCGAGCGCGGTGCCAGCTTTGGCTATAACAATCTGGTGAGCGACATGCGAAGCCTGGCAATCATGCGCGAGACGAAAGCACCGGTGGTGTTTGACGCCACGCACTCGGTGCAGTTGCCCGGCGGGCAAGGCACCAGCAGCGGCGGCCAGCGCGAGATGGTGCCGGTGCTGGCGCGTGCGGCGGTGGCTGTGGGTGTGGCGGGCCTGTTCATGGAAACCCATCCTGACCCGTCCAAAGCCTTGAGTGACGGGCCGAATGCCGTACCTTTAAAGCACATGCGCGCGTTGCTTGAGACGCTGTTGGCGCTGGACCGCGTGACCAAGAAAAATGGCTTTCTGGAAAACGAGTTCAACTGAGTCTTGCCATTTCATACAAAGAAAGAACACCATGCCCGTCGCCTACGTTATTGTTGACATGAAAGTCTCGGATGCCGAACAGTACAAGCAGTACATGGCGGCGGCGCCGGCTGCGGTCGCGGCTGCAGGTGGCGAGTACCTGGTGCGTGGAGGCAAGTTTGAAACCCTGGAAGGCGAGTGGAAACCGGTTCGCATTGCCATGCTGAAATTTCCAAGCTATGACGCGGCCAAAACGTTTTACGATGCCGAGATGTACCGCGCGGCGCGGGCCAAACGCGCCGGTGCCACCGAATTTTTCAACATGGTTCTGGTAGAAGGCGTCGCCGCCCCCGTTTGAACCCGCTTTGCAGAATCGCCTTTAGAACATCGTCTTTTCAATCCAAGGAAAATAATGAGTGCAATTGTTGACATCGTCGGCCGCGAGATTCTTGATTCGCGCGGCAACCCCACCGTGGAGTGCGACGTGCTGCTGGAAAGCGGCACCATGGGCCGTGCGGCCGTACCCTCCGGCGCGTCCACCGGCTCGCGCGAGGCGATTGAGCTGCGCGATGGGGACACCAAACGCTACGGCGGCAAAGGCGTGCTGAAGGCGGTCGAACACATCAATACCGAAATCTCCGAGGCGGTGCTGGGCCTGGACGCGTCCGAGCAGGCCTTTCTGGACAAGACCCTGATTGACCTCGACGGCACCGAAAACAAATCCCGCCTGGGCGCCAACGCCATGCTGGCGGTGTCGATGGCCGTGGCCCGCGCGGCAGCCGAAGAATCCGGCCTGCCGCTGTACCGCTACTTTGGCGGCATGGGCAGCATGCAAATGCCCGTGCCCATGATGAACGTGGTCAACGGCGGCGCACATGCCAACAACAATCTGGACTTGCAGGAGCTGATGATCATCCCGGTGGGCGCACCCAGCTTTCGCGAAGCCGTTCGATATGGCGCTGAGGTGTTCCACGCGCTGAAGAAAATCTTGCACGACAAAGGCATGAGCGTGGCCGTGGGCGACGAAGGCGGCTTTGCGCCCAATGTGCCCAACCATGAAGCAGCGATACAGATGATTCTGGAGGCAATATCTGCTGCGGGCTATGTGCCCGGCGAGCAGATTGCGCTGGGCCTGGACTGCGCCGCCAGCGAGTTTTACAAAGACGGCAGATATGTGCTCGCGGGCGAGGGCCTGAGCCTCACAGGCGAAGAGTGGATCAACATGATGGCCACCTGGGTGGACAAATACCCCATCATCAGCATTGAAGACGGCATGGCCGAGGGCGACTGGGACGGCTGGAAACTGCTGACCGAGCGCCTGGGCAAGAAGGTGCAGATTGTGGGCGATGACCTGTTCGTCACCAACACCAAAATTTTGAAGGAAGGCATCGACAAAGGCATCGCCAATTCGATCCTGATCAAGATCAACCAGATTGGCACGTTGACCGAAACCTTTGCTGCCATTGAGATGGCCAAGCGCGCCGGCTACACCGCCGTCATCAGCCACCGCTCCGGCGAGACCGAAGACTCGACCATTGCCGACATTGCCGTGGGCACCAACGCCGGCCAGATCAAGACCGGCTCACTCAGCCGCTCCGACCGCATGGCCAAATACAACCAGTTGCTGCGCATTGAAGAGGATCTGGGCGACATTGCCAGCTACCCAGGGCGCTCGGCGTTCTACAACCTGCGCTGACCCTGATTGGGGATTAAATTGGCCTCTAGCCCTTGTCCCGATTGCATAGTCAGCTATTTATAATATAGCGAAAGTAAATGGCAAACCGCGTCGTTCCGCTCGCCCTGATCGCATTGCTCGTGATTCTCCACGCGCAACTATGGTTTGGCCGTGGCAGCGTGGGCAGCGTTGCCAGCATGGCGCAGCAGCTGGATGCGCAACTGCGCAAGAACACGCAGGGGCAGCTCTCCAATGACCGCCTGGCTGCTGAAGTGCGTGACCTGAAGGAAGGCCTGGAGATGGTCGAGGAAAAAGCGCGGCTGGAACTGGGCATGGTCAAAGCCAACGAAATCTACGTGCATGTGTCAGCCAAATGATCTGGCTCTGAACAGCGAATGAAAATCGCGGTTCTCGGTGCCGAAAGCACCGGCAAATCGCAACTGGCGGCTGCGCTGGCCGGTGCCCTGCGCAGCCAGGGCAGAACCGTGTCTCTGGTGGATGAATACCTGCGCGAATGGTGCAACGTTCAAGGAAGAACACCGCGCGCCGACGAGCAGGTGCTGGTCGCCCACGAGCAGGTGCGGCGGGTGGAAGAAGCGGCCGGCACACCCGCTGCACATCCCATCGTCATCGCCGACACCACCGCGCTCATGACCGCCGTGTACAGCGAACTGCTGTTCAACGACGCCTCACTCCATGACTTTGCCGCCGCCCACCAGCGCGGCTACGACATCACCTTAGTGACGGGGCTGGACTTGCCGTGGGTGGCAGACGGCGTGCAGCGCGATGGGCCGCATACGCGCGAGGCCGCAGACAGCCTGCTGCGGGCTGCGCTGGACCGAGCCAGCCTGAGCTACCAGGTGGTGTACGGCACAGGCAGCGCACGGTTGGCAAATGCACTGCATTCCATAGACGCTATACTTTTCATATCTAGTTATGCACACGGGACAGGGGCTACAGCCAATTTTTCCTCTGAAAAACAGAAAAAGAAACAAACCAAGGCAGCCTGGGCCTGGCCATGCGAAAAATGCAGTGATCCGGATTGCGAGCACCGTCTGTTCACACGGCTACGTCTGTAGCCCCACAACACAATCGAATCGCCTGCGATCTTCTATTGCCTGATCAGCCAATCCATTGCGGCAGCCAGGTGCCGCGCGCCAATTGCATTAGGCCTGGCTCGCCGCCCACGCGAAACTTTATTCCGGCTCGATGCCGGCCTTTTTTGCCAGCTTGATGTTCAGGTCCACGTCCTTGTGGATGAACTTGTCAAAGTCTTCAGGCGAAGCGGACCACGGCTCGATGGACAGGGCGGCCAGGCGTTTTTTCACTTCAGGGTCGTTCAGCGCGGCCTGGATGGCGGTGTTGAGTTGCTGCACCAGGGGTTTGGGCATTTTGGCCGGGCCCAGCACGCCCCACCAGCCGCTGGCTTCGATGTTGGGAAAGCCCTGCTCAGCAAGCGTTGGCACGTCGGGCAGGAAAGGGGTGCGCTGCGGCGACAACACGGCGACATAGTTGAACTTGCCGGTGCCCTTCATCGGCAGGGTGGAGGCGATCGTCGTTACGCTGTAGTTGACATGGCCGCCGGCCAGGTCGGTCATGGCCGGGCCGGTGCCCTTGTAGCTGACGGACACCATCGGCAGGCCGGTGGCACCGGCCAGCATTTCAGTGGCCAGGCGGGTCGAGGTCTCGGCCGAGCCAAACGACAGGCTGCCTGGCGTTTTTTTGCCGGAGTCGGTCAGGTCCTTGACGGTCTTGACGTTGGTTGCCGAAGACGACACCAGCACCAGGGGCGAGCGGCCCAGCGGGGCAATCGGCGTGAAGTCGTTGAAGGTGTCGTACGGCAGCTTCTTGAAGGTGGCCGGGTTTGTGGTGTGGCCGTTCTGCAGCACTATCAGCGTGTAGCCGTCGGCTAGTGAGCGCGCCACCATTTCCGAGGCAATGGTGCCGCTCGCGCCGGCCTTGTTGACCACCACAAAGGGCTGCTTAAAGGCAGCGGCCAGCACATCGCCCAGCATGCGGCCAATGGCGTCGGTGCCGCCGCCGGGTGTGGCGGCCACAACGATCTGTACCGCCTTGCTGGGATAGGCCGTGGGCTGGGCCGAGGCACTTGTGGCCGCGCCACCCAGGCAGGCGATGGCGATCAGCGAGGTCAGCAGCGAGCGGCGTGGGTGCGGCTGATGAAAACTGTTTTTGTTCATCGTGGGCTCGGGGATCAGAAACGCGGGAAGAGCAGCACCATGGCTTCGGTCAGCGTGCTGGCCTTGAACGTGGTGGACTCATTGGCGGGGATGTCGATGGCGGTGTGGTCGAACCACTTGTCACCACTGGCAAAGCTGCCGGTGCCGGTACGCACAAACAGCAGTTGCTGCTGCTGCACGGCGGGCAGGGTGTGGCTGGCGCCGGGCAGCAGCTGGATGAAACACACCTTGATGCCTTTTTCGGTGAAGCTGCCGATGTCCTTGGTGGCGACGCCCGGATTGCCGTCGAGCGGCTGCCATTTGAAGTTGGGCTCGCGCAAGTGGATGGGGTCCATGAAACGGGGTTTTTCGTACTCTATCGGCCGACCGCTGTGGTGCTCCCAGATGGCTTCATAGGCGTCCTGGTTTTTGCGCCCGTCGCCCGGCTTGTGGCGCTTGTAGACGCCGCCGTCAAAATCACCGTGGGCCTTGAGCAGCTTGGCGTTCTGGTCATGCTGTCCCATGCTCATATAACCGTTGCCCGACGGGCCGCCGAACTGAATCACCATGGTGAGGCTTGGTTTACCAACTTCCTCCTGGTTTTGCGGGCCGTAAAAAGTGCCCTCCGGAAAGTACGCCAGGTCACCGGGCTCGAGGTTGCGTTTGGGACCTATGTTGGTCGAGCCGTCGAGCGCAAAGCGCACTTGGTCGAAGTTGTGGCGGTGTCGCGGTGACTGAAAGCTGGGATCGGTGTCGGCCAGCAGCAGCTGGTAATTGGCGGGCGTGCCTTCCTGGCCTTCGAGCAGGGTCTTGAACCTGATGGTGCCGCCGCGTGTGGATCGCACTGGTCCCCAGGGCGTGGTTTCTGCATGGGCTAGTCGCATGGTTTTGTCTCCGTCAATGGGGATTGGAAAAAGTCAGATCAGGGCTTCGGCCCTTGTCGCTGTGCCTCGCGTGATCTGCGCAGTAGCTGGCACCGATTCGTTGAACACCGGGTGCACAAACACCAGCAGGCGGGTGTCTTCGGTGGCAGTGAAGCGCGCGTTTTCATGTGCGGCAAGATGCGCCACGTCACGCAAGGCATGGGCCTTGCCGGCGACATCGCCACTGCCGTGTTCGACGAAGCAGGACGACGTGCCGGCGAGGATTGGGCTTGCGCCGCCGGCCACTTGGAAGACCACCACGCTGCAGGCCTTGGCGCCGAAGTCCCAGACGTTGCACTGCTGCATCTTGCCGGTGGTGGGCTGGTCGGCAACGGCCTGCCAATTCCGCGCGTCGGGATTCATCAGCACCGGCTTCTGAAAGGGGGCTGGCGGGTACACCATCTTCTGGCCCAGCGCCTGTTCCCAAGCGGCCTGCAGGCTGTCGATGCCGGTCGTGCCCTTGTCGCCGGGCGCGAAGTAGCGCCTCTCGCTGAAACGGCCGATTTTGGCCAGCGCATCGACAGCGGCGACGCGCTGCGCATCCGACATATCGGCTGGCCTTCGGCCAGGTCCTTGTAGCGGAAGGTGCCGACGCGATGGTTGATGCGCCGGGTTATGAGTTCGGTGTCCTGGTAGCGAATGAGGTACATGATGTGTCTTGTATTCAGCGCAGTGACGCGGGACAACTAGCCGATCAGCGCGGGCAGCCAGGTCGCAATCGCCGGCAGCCAGAACACAGCAGCCAGCAAAATCAAACTCATCACCACATACGGCACCACCGCCAAAAAGATGTGGGCCATGGTGACTGAAGGTGGGGCCACACCGCGCATGGTCATCAGAAGCAGGCCGTGCGGTGGCAGCAGCAAGCCGAGCTGCATGCAGATCAAAAACATCACGCCAAACCACACCTGGTCAATGCCAAGCGCCTGAACCACTGGCATGAAGATGGGCAGTGTGATCATCATCATGCTGACCTGGTCGACAAAAATACCCAAGAAAATCAGCATCAGCATCATGCCCACAATGATCATGCTGATGGGCCACCCTTGCCCGGTAATGAGCTGTACCAGCCCGTTGCTTGCGCCTGAAAATGACAAAATTTGCGCGAACGTGGTGGCACCCAGAATGATGAACAAAATCATGCCCGAAATACCCGCCGTGCCCTTGAGTGCCTTAACGATGGCATCAATCGTCAACACTCGATAGGCAAGCGCCAGCAGCATGGTGGCAAACGCACCCAGCGCCGCACATTCCGTCGGTGTGGCCCAGCCAGCGGCCAGCGCGCCCACCACAACCCCAAAAATAGACAGCGTGGGCAACACGTACCCAAAAAACAGGCTCCAGCGCGCCCAACCTTTGTATTGCACGGCATCGTCTTTTTCAATCGGCGCAAGCTGTGGGCTGATGCTGACGCGAATCACGATCCACAACACAAAGGCGACCGACAAAATGACACCAGGTACCACGCCACCAATCAGCAACTTAGAAATCGAAATACCCGACAGCGAACCCAGCAACACTGTCAATGCCGACGGGGGAATCAGCATGTCTACCGCACCAATCGCCATGATGGGCCCGGTGGCCAGCGTGGGGTGATAACCGCGTGCCAGCATGATGGGCAGCATAAGCGAGCCCAACATGGCGGTGGTGGCAATCGTTGAACCTGATATGGCCGAAAACACCGTGCCCGCCACCACGGCCACAACCGCTAAACGGCCTGGGATGCGGTGAATCAAGCGCTCTACGCCCTCAATCACCTTGAGCGCCAAACCGGTGTGAAAAAGGATTTCGCCCATCAGCACAAACAGCGGAATCGGTGTGAGTGAAAACGCGGTGACAGACGACACACTGCTGCGCGCCAGTTGCATGAGGCCAGGCTCGCCTCCCATGTACAGCCAGGCACCCACGATATTGATGGTGATGAATGTCAACGCCACCGGCATGCCGATAAACAGCAGCACCGTTGAACCGCCCAGCATCAGCCAGGCGGCAATGCTCCAAGTGCTCATAGATAGCTCACGACGCACTCACCGCGTCATGACGTGGGCCACGTGGGCCGTTT
>JANYJD010000167.1 GCA_025358555.1 Rhodoferax sp. | reverse complement strand
CCACGGCATCAGCTTCGACATCAGCGATGGCGAGTTTGTGGTGCTGGTGGGGCCGTCAGGCTGTGGCAAATCCACGCTGCTGCGCATGCTGGCCGGGCTGGAGGAAATCAGCGGCGGCGAGATCGCGGTCGATGACAAGGTGGTGAACGACCTGGACTCCAAAGACCGCGACATCGCCATGGTGTTCCAGAGCTACGCCCTGTACCCGCACATGACGGTGCGCGACAACATGGCGTTCAGCCTGAAGCTGCGCAAGGCCGAGCAGGCACTGACCGACAAGCGCGTGGGCGACGCCGCGCGCATCCTGAACCTTGACTCTCTGCTGGACCGTTTTCCACGCGAGCTGTCGGGCGGGCAACGCCAGCGCGTGGCCATGGGCCGTGCAATTGTGCGCGACCCCAAGGTATTTTTGTTTGATGAGCCGCTGTCCAACCTGGACGCCAAGCTGCGCGTCTCGATGCGGGCTGAGATCAAGGCCCTGCACCAGCGCCTCAAAACCACCACTGTGTATGTGACGCATGACCAGATTGAGGCCATGACGCTGGCTGACCGCATTGTGGTCATGCACGACGGCATCATCGAGCAGATTGGCAGCCCGTTGGAACTGTTCGACAAGCCTGGCAACCTGTTTGTGGCCCAATTCATTGGCTCGCCGTCTATGAACATCCTGCCGGGCACGCTTCGCCAAGACAATGGGCAGGCCTGGGTTGAAGCCCATGGCGAGCGCTGGCCGGTCGGGCCTAGCCTGGCAGGCAACCCGGTGCGGGATGGACAAGCCGTGAGCTACGGCGTGCGCCCTGGTGACGTCTCGATTTCAAGCACCGGTCAGGGCATTGCCGCCAAAGTGATTGTGGTGGAGCCCACAGGCGCTGAGACCGAGCTGCTGCTTGACGTGGGCGGCGCCAAGCTGATCGTCGTCATCCACGGGCGCACGCAGGCGCAGCCTGACGACGTGATCCGGCTGGAAATTGACGCTGCCAAAACGCATTTGTTTGACGGGACCACGGGCAAGCGTTTGTCATAACCCACCGCGAGCGGCCATGACTGTGTTTACAAAAGTAATTCTATTCACCGACACCGATGGTCGCGCGAAGTTTCGCGAAGAGCCGGTCGCCTTGCCCGAGGGCAATCCGCAGTCCATGCTATCTGCGCTTAGCCCTTCGGGCGGGTACCAGTTGCGCCACAGCCCGCTGGGTTTTCGCAGCCAGTTCCATTGCACCGTCACGCCGCAATGGGTGTTTATTTTGGGCGGCGAGATGGAAATTGGGCTGCAGGGCGGTATGTCCCGGGTCTTCAAACCGGGCGAGCACTTCTACTCGGCCGATGTGCTGCCTGATGGCGCAACGTTCGACGCCAGCCGCCACGGCCACTGGAGTCGCCAGGTCGGACCTGACCCGCTCACCACGCTGTTTGTCAGGGACTGAGCCACTCTGGTGAAAGCCGGCCCAGCGCCACTCGCGCTGCGCCGCGATTCCGAGTCAACTCAGATTCGCCCCAGCTTCTGGCTCAGCCTGCCGAAGAAACGCCACCCCGTAAATGCATAATTGCTACATATAAAGTAGCTGGCTATGCATATAGGACAGGGGCTACAGGCTGATTCTGTGGATTTTCCGGGATTTTAGCGGCCAAATGAGCCGCGCGAGCCGCCAGGGCCGCCTGATCGTCCACCGCCGCCGCCGCCACCACCGCCGTACCCGCCGCCACCGGAGCGCCCGCCGCCGCTACGACCACCGCCGCCGCCATATCCACCGCCGCCACCGCCACCACGACGTGCGCCGCTGCGCTCCGCCATCATGTCAACGCTGGTGCGCATGGGGTCGGGCTGGCCGCCCTGCGCGGGACGCGGGGGCTGACCGCCGCCGCCCATGTTGGCAACCGTGTCGCTGTGATTGCCGCCGCCATAACGACCACCACCACCACCACCACCACCACCACCACCACCACCACCGCCGCCGGAGCGGCTGCGGTCTTGCGGTGCGCGTGCGCTGAAGTTGCGGGGTGCGTGGTCCATGGGTTGTGCGTCGCCCTGGACGACCTTGCGGCCCTCCGTTTGCCCGCCCATACGACCCGCTCCCCGGCCATCACTGCGGCCACCGTTGGTGCCGTTGCTGCGCCCGCCACCGCTGTGCCCTGCATTGCCCCGCGATGCGCCTTGCCCACTGCGGCCGCCACCGCCACCGCCGCCGCCGCCGCCGCCACCAGCGCCATTGGCACTGCGGCCACCAGACGCGCCCTTGCTGTCACGCACGCGTTGAAGCATCTCGGTACGCGCGGCGCGGCCAGCGGCCATCATCACATCGCGGCTGGGTGCTTTGCCTGCGCCGCCCCAGATGGTCTGGCGGCCCATGGCGATGGGCTCGGCATGTTCGCCTGGCTCGGGGCCGAAGCCTTCAACCACTTTGACCTCAATGTTCTGTCTGGTGAAGCGCTCGATGTCCTGCATGAAGCCTTCTTAGTCCATGCACACCAGGTTGACTGCGGCGCCGTCGGCACCAGCGCGGCCCGTGCGGCCAATGCGGTGCACATAGTCTTCGCTGACGTTGGGAATGTCATAGTTCACCACGTGTGGCAGATCGTCAATGTCGATGCCCCGCGCTGCGATATCGGTAGCAACTAATGCACGGATGTCGCCGCTCTTGAAGCCACCAAGCGCTTCGGTGCGGGCGGTCTGGCTCTTGTTGCCGTGCAGTGCCATGGCATGGATGCCGTTCTTGGTCAGAAACTCGGCCACGTTGTTCGCGCCAAATTTGGTGCGGGTGAAGACCAGCACCTGGCTCCAGTTCTGCTCCTGGATGATGTGCGCCAGCAGCGCCTTCTTTTTGCCACGGCCTACCGGGTGGATCACCTGCGTGATGCGTTGCACCGTGGTGTTGCGCGGCGTTACCTGCACGCTTTGCGGGTTCTTGAGCAAGGTTGCTGCCAGGTCGCGGATTTCATCGCTGAAGGTGGCCGAGAACAGCAGGCTCTGCTTGTCGCGGGGCACTACAGCCAGCACTTTTTTCACGTCGTGGATGAAGCCCATGTCCAGCATGCGATCCGCCTCGTCCAGCACCAACATCTGCACCTGGCCCAGGTCCAGCACGCCTTGCTGCAGCAAGTCCAGCAGGCGGCCCGGCGTGGCGACCAGAATGTCCACGCCTTTTTTGACTTTGGAGATTTGCGGGTTCATGCCCACGCCGCCAAAAATCACAGTGGAGGTCAATTCCAGAAACTTGCCATAGACCCGTACCGATTCTTCGACCTGTGCGGCCAACTCGCGGGTGGGGGTGAGCACCAGGGCGCGGATGCCGTTGCCGCCAAATTTATTTTTGACAGGCTGGCCCATGCTGAGTTTGTGGAGCATGGGCAACACAAAGGCAGCGGTTTTGCCGGTGCCAGTCTGGGCACCGCCGAGCAAATCGTGGCCGTCGAGCACCATGGGAATGGCCTCCGCCTGGATGGCCGTGGGGGTTTCATAACCGTGCTCGCGCACAGCCTTGACAATGGCCGGAGCCAGTTTCAGATCTTCAAAGTTCATGAGTTGAGGCACCCGTCCAGGGTGCTAGGGGGTATCGGCCTGTCCGGGCGCAGTAGAGACCTGTTTTCAAGGACGCTAAAGTGGCGCTGGATCAGTCAAGGCAGATGGGGTCAAGGATGGAACAGGGCCACAGGACGAGACCGAAAAGTTCCCAGCAAGTTGCTGCAATTGCGGGCAACTGAAGCTCCGCAACAATCTCTATTGTCGCACGGATCGTTTTTGCTCATTAAACTGGGGGTGCTTGTATCCCAGACGCCACCCGTGCCGCCCAACTACCAGCAATGTGCAGGCTTGGGGCTGGTCAGAAGCCCCGCCAACTGGGAGAATCAACGCACAGATGAGGAAAAGCAATAGATGACCAAGTTTGCAATGCCGCGGATTGGCCTGGCGGACGACATGACCAGCTCGAAACCCGCGCTGCGGGATTGCATTGAGGCCGTGCTGACGCAGGGCGATGCGCTCATGGGCACCGTGATTGACGGGCTCAACGCTTCCCAGGGCCAGACCAAGGGCAGGGCGGCCCTGATCAACCAGAACCCGGCCAACAAGCGCGCCATTGAGCATTTGCGCCTCAACGCGCCCGCCGTCAAGGCGACATTTTCAGGGGAGTTGCGCACGGTCTTGTACCACAGTGGCGCCCATGATGCGGGCCCCCAGCCGCTGCTGCGGTTTGACGATTTCCAGTTTCTAGAAGAAAAGCAGATTGATGCCAACATCGAGTTTGCGGTGACCCAGCAGGAGGTATGCCAGGCGGTTGACGAGGTGCTGCCGCCGCTCAATGCGCTGATCAGCAATCTGCTGGGCTTGGTATCGGTGCAGGCACAGCTCAACCCGCTGAAGCCCGAGGCTTTTGTGCAAGCTTTCCGGGAAACCATGGTGCGGCACATGCCCAACGAAGCCGTGCGCAGCGTGTTGATGACTCCGGCTGCAGGCTTGATGGGCATCTCGCTGCGCCAGCTTTACAAGGACGTGGCGGAGTGGCTTCGCTCGCAAGGGGTTGAGCCCGCGCTGCCCGTGGGCATTTACCCAGGAACCAGCAGTGCAGCCGGGGCCAAGGTGCCTGAGACGGCCGTAAGCCGGACGCTGTTGACACTGGACAAGCTGCGCCGCCTGCTGTCTGGCGACCTTGACACGGGTTTGGCCTTGAGCCCCAGCGCACCCAAAGACTTCATCAACACGGTGCCGGCTTCTTTCGTGGCCCTGGAAGATTTAAAGCTGGTGGAGCCGATGATGCAACGGCTGGCGCGCCGGGCCAAGTTGCCCGACGGCGTTGGCGCGCATGCTGCTGCCACGCAGGGCTCATCTGCGTCGTCCGCTGCGGGCTTCTCCATGTTGTCCGACAGCCCCGACGCGGCGGCGCAAAAAAACACCCAGAGCCGGCAACTCGGCCGGCAGTTGGGCCGGGAAGTGGTCCGTCTGATGCTGGAAAACCTGATGAAAGACCGCCGTCTGTTGCCTCAGATCCGTGAATTCATCAAAGAGCTGGAACCGGTGTTGCTGCAGCTGTCCCAGACCGATCCCCGCTTCTTCAGCGAACGCCAGCACCCGGCACGCCAGTTGCTGGACCGCCTGACGCACCGCAGCCTGGCGTTTTCGTCAGAAAGCGACGAAGGGTTTGGCGTTTTTTCCAAGGCGATTTCCAATTCGGTCCGGGTTCTGGTAGGTGGCAGCGGTGAAGCCGCTTCGTTCGCCCGCGTGTTGCGCAAGCTGGAACAGGGCTGGGAGCGCGAGGAAGACGCGCTGCGCAAACGCCATGAAGAGGGCGTGCGCCGCCTGCTTCACGCCGAGCAGCGCAACCTGCTGGCGGAGCGTTTTGCAGAAGATTTTCAGGCGCGCATCAAGAGCAAGGAAGTGCCGGAGCTGATCGTGGCCTTCCTGCGCGGACCGTGGCCGCAGGTCGTGGCAGAGTCACAGCTCAGCCACACCGACGGCGCGTCAGACCCCGAAGGCTTCCTGGCGCTGGTTGACGAGTTGATCTGGAGCGTCCAGGTGCGCCTGGCCCGGCGCAACCGCCCCCGGCTGGTACAGCTGGTGCCCAATTTGCTGGTCAAGGTGCGCCAGGGCCTGCAACTCATCGGTTATCCGGAAGAGCGCATCCCGGTGTTTTTTGACGAACTGATTTCGCTGCATGAGAAAGCCTTTGAAGGCCCCCGTGCGTCTGCTGTGGCCGGCCAAGACCAGGCGGACGCAGCGGTAGCGGGCTTCGGAGAGCTTGTCGCCACTGCCGATGAATCGCCAGAAGACGGCATGCCCGCCAAATCAGGCGCGCAGGCATTCCGGGTTGATGACTACGAGGCCAGCGAATCGGGCTACTTTGCAGATGATGCCGATCTTCAGGCCGACTTGCCTGCCGGTGAGCCCGCTTTTGCGGATGCCGAGCCAAGCCCGTGGTCGGTGGCTGACCTGCACACGGGCTCATGGGTTGAGTTGATGTTGCAGGGCAACTGGGTGCGGGCCCAACTGACGTGGGCCAGCCCGCACCGCACGCTGTTCATGTTTGTATCGGGCCAGGGTCTGGCGCATTCCATGTCGCGGCGCACCATGGACCGGCGCCGGGCGCAGGGCATGATCCGCGTGGTGTCTGACGGCAACGTCGTCGGCAGTGCGCTGGACGCGGTAGCCCAGACCGCTTTGCGAAACAACCTGAACCAGCCCGAGGCCCAGCCCTAGCCCTCTTGCGCCCAGGCCTTAACTTGAAAGTTAGGGCAGTGTTGTCTGGCCCCCGGCGGCGGCTAGACGGCGGCTGGACGGCGGCCAGATGGGAGGTGCTTACAAGGGGTTCGGCCATTTGCGCTGCGGGCGTCGATAATGGAAGTCTTACCGGCAACACCTGACACTCACACAATGGCCCAATACGTATTTTCCATGAACCGCCTCGGCAAGATCGTGCCGCCCAAGCGTTTCATTCTCAAAGACATTTCGCTCAGCTTCTTCCCTGGCGCCAAGATTGGCGTGCTGGGCACCAACGGCTCCGGCAAGTCCACGCTGCTTAAGATCATGGCCGGGGTTGACAAGGAGTTTGAGGGCGAAGCCATCCCCATGGTCGGCCTGAATATTGGCTACCTGCCTCAAGAACCCAAGCTTGACCCGGAACAGACCGTGCGCGAGAGCGTGGAAGCTGGCATGGGCGACGTGTTCAAGGCCAAGGCACGCCTGGAAGAAATCTACGCGGCCTACGGCGAAGAGAATGCCGACTTTGACGCATTGGCCGAAGAGCAAGCCAAGATGGAAGCCATCATTGGCAGTGCAGGGACTGACTCCGAGCACCAACTGGAAATTGCCGCTGATGCCTTGCGCCTGCCGCCGTGGGACGCCAAGGTAGGCCTGCTGTCGGGCGGTGAGAAGCGCCGCGTTGCCCTGTGCCGCCTGCTGCTGTCCAAGCCCGACATGCTGCTGCTGGACGAGCCCACCAACCACCTGGACGCCGAGTCGGTGGACTGGCTGGAGCAGTTTTTGCTGCGCTACCCCGGCACCGTGGTCGCCATCACCCACGACCGCTATTTTCTGGACAACGCCGCCGAGTGGATTCTGGAACTCGACCGTGGTTCCGGCATTCCCTACAAAGGCAACTACAGCGACTGGCTGCAGCAAAAGAGCGAGCGGCTGGCAACCGAGCAAAAGGGTGAAGAAAGCCGCGCCAAGGCCCTGAAGAAAGAGCTGGAATGGTCACGCCAGAACCCCAAGGCGCGCCAGGCCAAGAGCAAGGCCCGTCTGGCCCGCTTTGAAGAGCTGTCTGACTTTGAATACCAGAAGCGCAACGAGACCAATGAGATTTTCATCCCCGTCGCTGACCGCCTGGGCAACGAAGTCATTGAGTTCGTCAATGTCAGCAAGTCGTTTGGCGACCGCATGTTGATTGACAACCTGAGCTTCAAGGTGCCAGCCGGTGCCATCGTCGGCATCATTGGCCCCAACGGCGCTGGCAAGTCAACCCTGTTCCGGATGATTGCGGGAAAGGAGAAGCCGGACAGTGGCGAGGTGAAGATTGGCGCTACCGTCAAGATGGCATTTGTCGACCAGAACCGCGACGACCTGTCCAACGAAAAAACCGTGTGGGAAGACGTGTCTGGTGGGCTTGACATTCTCAATGTGGGCAAGTTTCAGATGGCCAGCCGTGCCTACTGCGGCCGCTTCAACTTCAACGGCGCCGACCAGCAAAAACGCGTTGGCACGTTGTCTGGCGGCGAGCGCGGACGGCTGCACCTTGCTAAAACCTTGATAGCGGGCGGCAACGTGCTGATGCTGGACGAGCCGTCCAACGACCTTGACGTGGAAACCCTGCGCGCGCTCGAAGATGCGTTGCTGGAGTTTGCCGGCTCGCTCATGGTCATCAGCCACGACCGCTGGTTCCTGGACCGCATCGCCACCCACATCCTGGCAGCCGAGGGCGACAGCCAGTGGACGTTCTTTGACGGCAACTACCAGGAATACGAGGCCGACAAAAAACGGCGCCTGGGCGAGGAGGGTGCCAAGCCCAAGCGCGTGCGGTACAAGGCTCTGAAGTAAAAAATGGCCCCTGGGGAAAATCCGGGCGGGGGGCGGGACGCGTCCTTGTTTCACGCCACGGTTACGGCGGCGGCAAAAGGCGGCGGCCAGCTCATGGGGCGGCTGGTCATCGCGCTGCGGCAGTCCCTGAGCGCGCGTGAGAGCGCCACCCGGGAACTGCAGGCACGCGACAGGCTGATTGAGTCCCGGCAATTGCTGGACCGTTTGGCAGACGCGCTGTGCGCGAACTATCCAGGCGCGCTGGCGGCCGCATTTGCACAGGCACAGGTCATCCCTAGGGCAACAACTGCAACGGCGGTGGAGTTGCGTTTTGATGACCTCGAACTGATGGACGAACACCAGGTGAGCGAAAGCGTTGAGACAGCACGCTCACAGCAGCTTGCAATGGCTGCCGCTGATGGCGCGCTGGCCGAACTCAACCGGCTGGTCAGTGCCGCCTTGCAGCTGCAAACTGTCCAGCCGGAGCGCAATCCACTGCGCCCTGAGATGTATGTCAATGCGCTGCAAGGCCTGCTGCTCCAAATGCAGGTGCCGACGGCAACCCGCCAGGACTGGGTACGCCACATGTGCACCGCGTTGGGCCGCGAGTTGCACACCTATTACGGCGGGTTGGCCAGCCAGTTGCGCAGCCAGGGTGTGGTCGCCGCCGCCTATGCGGTGCTGCCCGCACCGGGTGGCAGTACGGGGCAATCGCAGCGATTTGCCGCGTCTGCCCGGCCTGCGGTTGCGCGGGCAGGCGGGCCGGTGAACGCCACGCCCGTGCAGCGCCCGCCAGAGGCCAGCGCGCCAGCTCAGGAGGCGTCATTTTTAACTCTCAACCGGCTGCGCCGCCTGCTGTCTGGCGAACTGGACCGGCCACCCGCTGTTGATCCCGACGAGTCATTCGCCGACCGGTTTTTCCGCGAGTTTGACAGTCCGCCCCCGATTGTTGGCGGTGCCCGGGCCGCTGCGGGCATAGATGCCGCTGCGTCTGCCATCTCGGACTTTCACCCAACCGTGCCGGCCGCGTTTGATGCACTCGCAGAAATGGGACAGGTCGATGACGCCATGGTGCGCATTGAGACGCGGCGCGCGTTGCCCGGTGACGAAAGACCGTCGTCGGTGATGCCCGCCGAAGCGCTGCGCAGGCAGATGCACCACAAGGCACGGGGGCTGGGCCAGGCCCTGAGCCTGGAAGTTGTGACGATGATGATCGACAACATCGCGCACGACCCGCGGTTGCTTGCACCCATCGTTGAGGTCGTTAAAAGCCTGGAGCCGCCCCTGTTGCAACTGGCCCTGGTGGACCCGCGTTTTTTCAGCGACAAGCTGCACCCGGCGCGCCGCCTGCTGCAGGAGATCACGGACCGCAGCTTGGCCTTTGACGCCATTGACGCACAGGGATTTTCGGTTTTTCTGGGCGTGCTGCAACAGGCAGTCAAGCCGCTGGGTGGCATTCAGATCGACGGCACCGATCCCTTTGAAGTTGTGTTGAACGGACTGATGCAGATATGGCAACAGCGTGGCCTGCACGAGCGCCAGCAGCTTGAGCTGGCAATGCAGGCGCTGCGCCAGGCTGAAGCGCGCAACTTGGTGGCGGAAACAGTTTCTGCCGAAATCCGTGCGCGGCCGGACGCGGGTCTGGTGCCACATGAAGTGCTGGAATTCCTGTCAGGCCCCTGGGCGCAAGTGGTGGGACAGGCCAGAATTCTGAACCAGGCGGATGCCGCCGACCCAAGCGGTTTTGTGGCGCTGATACCGGTATTGGTATGGAGCGTGCAACCTGGTTTGACGCGCAAGAACCTCTCCGAGCTCACGCGGCAGGTGCCCAGGCTGGTGGTCACGCTGCGCCAGGGGTTGGCCAGCATCCAGTACCCGGCGGTCAAATCCGAGGCGTTTTTCGAGGCCTTGATGAGCCTGCACCAGCAGGCGCTCAGACCCGCTGCGGGCGCGCCAGCCGCAGATGGGCAAGTTGCCGGCCAGCCAGATGCCACTGGCTTGCACGGCAGCCTGACGGATGAGGCCGACCCCTGGGTTGCCCCGCTGGAAGCCAAGGCCTCCGGCTTCATGGAGATGCCGCTGGACACGGCCCGCGATGCAGACGCACTTGCTGAAACGCCCCTGCCGCTGGGCGCATGGGTGGAATTGCGTGTGGACAGCCAGTGGACGCGCACGCAGCTCACCTGGGCCAGCCCGCAGGGCACACTGTTCCTTTTCACCACGCCGTCTGGCAGCACGCAGTCGATGACGCGGCGCTCGCGCAACAGGTTGTTTGCCGCAGGAAAAATGCGCGTGATGGCGGGCCACCCCGTAGTGGATGGCGCCCTGGACGCGGTGGCTCAGGCAGCGCTCTTCAACAGCCTGGACAACCCCGACGAGACCCGGTTCACCTGACCCGGTTCTGCGTGACCCCATTCACCGGGTCCAGGTCTTGAGCAGCTTCTGGCGCACCAAGTCGATATGGTTGCGCAGGGAATACAGCTCGTCGGCATACGACAGGGGCACCGATATTTTTTCGACGTGTGCCTCCAGCTCGTCCAGCTCGCGTACCAAAGCGTTCACGCTGTCCGGCCCGGCATCGGCTGCAGCGCCAGCCTGCGTGCCCAGCCGCTCCTCTATCGCCCGCAACTGGCCGTACCAGCGAAACACGCGCGAGCGGATGCGGAACTGGTACAGCGGCGGCACAATGCGCGACAGCGGCAGCAGCACGGCGATGATGATGCCCAGCGCCAGCCACATGCGTTCCATCACATTCGCCAGCGAAAACGGCAGGTAGCGCTGCAGCAGCGGCACGCCATTGCGGATGGTGCGCTCGGCCTCTTTTGCCAGCGGGAACTCGGTATTGGCGGCGTTGGGAAACTCATGCGCGCGGTTGAACCAGCCCGCCTTGCTATGCAGCGACAGTGAGGCCTGCGATAACAGGCCCAATAGCGCCGGGTGCACGCCATCGCGCGCCAGCAGCGTGGTGGTGGGCGCCACCAAGCGCACGTCCTGCGCGGGCACATCACCGGCCAGATCGACCACGCCGCGCGGCAAGGTCACCGGCGCCAGAAACGCAAAGCGGCGCGAATACGCCTCGTTTTGCGCAAAGTCCATCAGCTTCACGCCTGGTGTCTGCAGCAGCATCTGCACCATCAGCGACTCGGGTGCCGAGGCAAACACCAGCGCATCCAGCTCGCCATTCAAAAACGCCACGGTGGCCGGCGTTTGCTCTAGTTTTGAGAGCGTCATGGTGTTTGACGCGATGCGGTTCACCTCAAACATCTTTTCCATCAAGGCGGGCACGCCACTGCCCGCCGTGCCCACATTCACCCGCAGCCCCTTGAGCTGCGACAGGGCAGTCAGCACACCGCCCGCGTTGATTTTGGCTGCCGCGTCGGCCTGGTAAAACAGCCACAGCGGCTCTACAAACAGGCTGCCCAGTGACTCGATGCCGCTCTGTGCATTGGCCCCAGCCTCGTTGCTGCCGCCCTGCACAAACCCCAGGTCGGCCCGGCCATCGCGCAGCATTTGCAGGTTGTCTTGCGAGCCCTCGCTGGGCAGCAGGCGCACCTCGATGCCGGTCAGCGCCAGCGCCTTGGCATAGCGCGTGCCGAATTCTGCATAGGCACTTTGGGCCGGGCCGGTGGCCAGGGTCACGCGCTTGGGCGGGTTCGGATCCAGCCACCACCACGCCAGCCCCAGCAAGGCCACAGCCAGCAAGATAAACGGCCCAGCCGACGAAATGAGTGCACGCAGTGACAGCAAGGTGTTTGAAATTGTTTTGGACATGGAACTTGTGCGCAGCCTAAAACCCCATTAACTCACACGGGTTGCATCTCACAAACCCCAATAAACCAATGCACACACTAAAGATTTGTCAGCTCAGACGCGGCAGGCCATTTGTTCCCACCAAAGGTGACGCCCTTCGCGGCCAGCACGGCCCGTACGATGGCGCGCGCCGTCACCTCGGCCGCCAGGGTGCCCAGCAGCATCATGCCGGCTGACCTGCCGGATGCGCCTGTGCCCAATGCAAACATCGTGTCGCCGTCGCTCATGGTGTGCACCGGGTTGATGGCGCGGGCCAGGCCATCGTGCGCCACCTGGGCCAGCCGGTGTGCCTGCGCTTTGGTCAGCACCGCGTCGGTGGCCACCACGCCAATGGTGGTGTTGGTGCCCGCCAGCACCGGTTTTGGGGCGTGGCCAGCGATGAGGGCGCTGCGGCTGTCTTGCAGCGCCGTGCCGTCGGGCGTGCGGGCCCCGGCAATGGTCTTGCCCGTGGCCGGGTCCACCACATCGCCCAGCGCGTTGCAGGCCACTATCGCGCCTACGGTAATGCCATCGACTGTGATGGACGCGGTGCCAATGCCGCCTTTCATGGCCCGCTCAATGCCAAAGATTTTGCCCACCAGCGCACCGGCACCGGCGCCGACGTTGCCTTCAGGCGGCGCGGCGCGGCTGGCGGCTGCACAGGCTGCATACCCCGCCTTGGCGTCTGGGCGAATGCGCGGGTCGCCCACGGGCAAGTCAAACAGAACGGCCGCAGGAACAATCGGCACCAAGCCATAGCCCACCGCCAGCCCGATGCTGTTTTCTTCCAGCCACTGCATCACACCGCTGGCCGCATCCAGCCCCCAGGCGCTGCCCCCAGCCAAAAGCACGGCGTGCACTCGGTCCACCAGGTTGCTGGGGTGCAGCAGGTCGGTCTCGCGCGTGCCGGGCGCCGCGCCACGCACGTCGACACCGCCCACGGCGCCATCGCGAGCGATGATGACCGTGCAGCCCGTGGGGCGGCGCGGGTCGGTGAAGTGGCCGACTTCAATGCCCGCGACCTGGGTGATTGAGCCGGCGTAGGCTGCTGCTGCGGTGGATGGGTTGCTCATTGCCTTGTGATTATCCGACAGCGCCGCAGCAAGGTAGACAAGCAGGATGTCTGTTGGGAACATGGTGTCAAAGTGTGATGTTTGACCTGCGCGGCGGCTGACAGCAACCGGGTTGTGGCATCTAGCGCATGAGCCCGGCTATAGCAATCAAATGACTTCTTAATGCTGATTTAATAATAGCTGACTATGCATATTCCAATTTGGCGACAACCTGTTTTAGCCACTATTGGCTGATGCGCCCCTTGCCCTGCGCCGCATCAGCAGGTAAACCGCTGGAATCACAAACATCGACAGCAACGGCGCAGAAATCATGCCGCCGACCATGGGCGCGGCGATGCGCTGCATCACTTCGGAGCCGGTGCCTGCGCCCCACATGATGGGCAACAGGCCGGCGAGGATCACCGCCACGGTCATTGCCTTGGGACGCACGCGCAGCACCGCGCCCTCACGAATGGCTTCCACTAAGTCCTCGTGGCCGGTCTTGCCCTGCGCAATGCGCGTGTCCCAGGCTTGCCTGAGGTATAGCAGCATGATCACGCCAAACTCTGCCGACACGCCGGCCAGCGCGATGAATCCCACCGCGCCGGCAACCGACAGGTTGTAGCTTAAAAAGTAGAGCAGCCAGACGCCTCCCACCAGCGCAAAGGGCAGGGTGACCATGATCAGCAGCGCCTCGTCAAAGCGTTTGAAGGTAAAGTACAGCAGCACAAAGATGATCAGCAGCGTGAACGGCACCACCACCTTGAGCTTGGCCGTGGCACGTTCCAGAAATTCAAACTGGCCTGACCATGAGATCGAATATCCCGGTGGTAGCCTGACTTCCCCGGCAACCGCTTTTTGCATGTCCTGCACGGCAGAGCGCAAGTCGCGGCCCCGGATGTCCACATACACCCAGCCTGACAGCCGCGCGTTTTCGCTGCGCAACATCGGCGGGCCGTCGGTGATTTGGATGTTGGCCACATCGCCCAACACCAGCCGTGCACCGCGCTCGGTGATGACCGGCAGCACCCGCAGCTTTTCCAGGGAGTCGCGTATTTCGCGCGGGTATCGCACATTGATAGGGAAGCGCTGCAGCCCGTCAACCACTTCGCCTCCGGAGCCGCTGATGTTTTCGCCGCCTACGGCAGAGCCGATGACCGACTGCACGTCGGCGATGTTCATGCCAAAGCGCGCTGCCGCATCGCGGTTGATCGCGATGTCCACATAGCGCCCGCCGGTCAGCCGCTCAGCCAATGCGCTGCTGACGCCGGGCACGTCTTTCAGCGCGCGCTCGATCTCGCCCGTGATGCGGTCAATGGTGGCCAGGTCGGCGCCGGCCACCTTCACGCCCACAGGGCTTTTGATGCCGGTGGCCAGCATGTCGATGCGGTTGCGGATGGGGGGCACCCAGATGTTGGCCAGGCCGGGCACTTTGACAATGGCGTCCAGTTCATCGACCAGCTTGTCCGGGGTCATGCCGGGGCGCCACTGGCCGCGCGGCTTGAACTGGATTGTGGTCTCGAACATCTCCATGGGCGCTGGGTCGGTGGCGGTTTCAGCACGCCCGGCTTTGCCATAGACGCTTTGCACCTCTGGCACGGTTTTGATGAGCCGATCCGTCTGTTGCAACAGTTCGGCGGCCTTGCCTGCGGACAGGCCGGGCAGGGCTGAAGGCATGTACAGCAGGTCGCCCTCGTCAAGCCGTGGCATGAACTCACCGCCAATGTGCTGGAGTGGCCACAGGCTCAACGCCAGCAACACGGCGGCCACAAGCAGCGTCAGCTTCGGCATGCGCAGCACGACGTTGAGCAAAGGCCGGTACAGCGCGATCAACCAGCGGTTCAACGGGTTGGTTTGCTCGTCGGGGATGCGCCCGCGAACCAGGTAGCCCATCAGCACCGGGATCAGCGTTGCAGAGAGGCCGGCCGCTGCCGCCATGGCGTAGGTCTTGGTGAAGGCCAAAGGCGAAAACAGCCGCCCTTCCTGCGCCTCCAGCGTGAACACGGGAATGAAACTCAGCGTGATGATCAGCAGCGAGAAGAACAGCGCAGGGCCGACTTCAGCAGCCGAGTCGCCAATCACCTGCCAGCGGGCGTCGCCTTGCAGCTTCTCTGCGGGATGCCCGTTGCCCCACCGCTCCAAATGCTTGTGCGCGTTCTCGATCATCACCACCGCCGCATCCACCATGGCCCCAATCGCAATCGCAATGCCACCCAGAGACATGATGTTGGCATTCACACCTTGGTAGCGCATGACGATGAAGGCCGCCAGAATGCCCAGCGGCAGCGAGACGATGGCCACAAACGCCGAGCGCAGGTGGAACAGGAAAATGAAGCACACCACGGCGACGACCGCAAACTCTTCGAGCAGCTTGTGGCCCAGGTTTTCCACGGCACGCTCGATCAGGCCCGAGCGGTCATACACCGGAACAATCTCGACGCCCTTGGGCAGGCTGGCCTGCAAGCTCTTGAGTTTTTCCTTGACGGCGGCAATCGTCTCCAGCGCATTCTTGCCGGATCGCATCACAATCACGCCGCCTGTGGCTTCGCCTTCGCCGTCCAGTTCGCCGATGCCGCGCCGCATTTCGGGCCCGATCTGGATGCGTGCGACGTCACCGAGGCGCACCGGCACACCTGCGGCCGTGGTTGCCAGCGGTATCTTGCGAAAGTCGTCCAGCGACTGCAAATAGCCCGAAGCGCGCACCATGTATTCGGCCTCACCCAATTCCAGCACGGAGCCGCCCGCCTCCTGGTTCGACTTTTGAATGGCCTCGACGACTTTGGTGTGCGCAATGCCGTAAGCGGCCAGCCTGTCAGGCTGCAGCACCACCTGGTACTGGCGCACCATGCCACCCACGCTGGCCACTTCCGCCACGTTGGGCACGGTCTTCAGTTCGTACTTGAGAAACCAGTCTTGCAAGGCGCGCAGTTGCCCTGCGTCCTGCGTGCCGCTGCGGTCGATCAGCGAATACTGGTAAATCCAGCCGACGCCGGTGGCATCCGGCCCCAGCGACGGCTTTGCTGCAACGGGCAGACGGGATTGCACCTGGTTCAGGTATTCCAGCACGCGTGAACGCGCCCAGTACAGGTCGGTGCCGTCTTCAAAAATCACGTATACAAACGAGTCGCCAAAGAACGAGTAACCACGCACCGCCCTGGCGCCGGGTACCGACAGCATGGTGGTGGTCAGGGGGTAAGTCACCTGGTTCTCAACGATGCGCGGGGCCTGGCCCGGGTAGGCGGTGCGGATGATGACCTGAACGTCTGACAGGTCCGGCAGGGCATCCAGCGGCGTTTTGAGCACGCTGAAAACACCCCAAGCCGCGACCAAAACGGTTGCCAGCAGCACCAGGAAGCGGTTGACAATGGACCAGCGGATCAGGCGCGCGATCATGGCAGCCTGCCTTTGACGGATGGCGTTGGCGGCGTCGGATCGCCGTTCAACCGGGCCTCCACACCCTTCAAGCTCGCCTCGGAGTCAATCAGGAACTGTGACGAGACGACCACACGCTGCCCGGCTTGCAGGCCCCGTTTGATCTCGGTCTGCCCGTTGCTCTCAATGCCAATTTCCACCTCGACCGGCCGGAACTTGCCCCTGTCCGCTGCCAGCATCACCACTACGCGCTTGCCAGTCTGAATCACCGCTTCGCTTGGAATCAACAGGGCCTTTGCCGCCCGCATGTCCATGAACTGCATGGTCACAAACATGCCTGGCACCAGCAGGCTGCCGGGGTTGGCCAGCTCCACACGCGCTTTGAGGGTGCGGGTGGCCGCATTCACCTCGGGCAAGATCGCCTGTACGGTGCCGCGCAAGGCCGTGCCGGGCGCGGCGGCGCTGCTGGCTTGCACGCGGGTGCCGGGGCGAATCGAGGCGACCTGGCTTTCGGGCACCTCGGCATTGGCCCAGACGGTGCTCAGGCCGTTGATGCGAAACAGCGTGGCACCGGCCATCACCGTCATGCCCTCACGCGCCATCAGCTCGGTCACGACACCGCCCAAGGGGGCGACCAGCGTGATGCGCGCTTGCGTCTGGCCGCTGCGCTCAACCAACGCGATCTGCGCCTCGTTCATGCCCGCCTGGCGCATGCGCTGTCGGGCTGCGTCCACCAGGAGAGCCAGATCCGTGCCCTGCATGCGGCGAATCGACAGGAACTCTTCCTGCGCGGCAATCCACTCGGGCACGTGGAGTTCAGCCAGCGGCTGCCCTTTGGCGACCCGGTCAAGGGTGGCGCGCACGAAGAGGCGTTCAACATAGCCCGTTGCCCGCGCCTGCACGATGGCCTGGTTACGCTCGTTGAAGGCGATGTTGCCCACTGTGGACACCTGTGGCGACAATGTTCCCTCGGCCACAGCAGCGGTGCGCACGCCCAGGTTCTGCTGGATGCGCGGGCTGACCGTCACCTGGCTGCCATCGCTGTCGCCGTCGGCGTACACCGGCACCAGCATCATGTCCATGAAAGGCGACTTGGCGGGTTTGTCGAACTTGTTGCCTGGCACCATCGGGTCGTGGTAATAGATGATCTTCTTGCCCGTCACGGGGTCAATGTCCCCGGCCTTGATGCCAGACGTGATGTGCCGGCGTGTGGCCTCTTCGCCCTGGGCAATGCTCATGGGCGGTGTGCCACCCGTATTGGCTGCCCCGTTTGCTGCCACCGACGCCTCCGGCGCCGCAGTCATGCCCATGCCGCGCTGCATGCCAGTGGCGTACAGGCCATACCCCGCAGCCCCCAGCACGCTGGCTGCCACCACGCCCATCACGATTGTTTTAAATTTCATTTCGAGGCCTCCGTGGCTTGGCTGGATTGAGGCGTTTTTACCGCCGGGCCGTTTGCGGAGGCTTCTGTTTCGGGGGGCAACAGGTACTCCAGCTGCGCCCACCGGGTGGCGGTTTCCATCTCAAGGCGCAGGCGGTCCATGCGGGTGTCAATCTCCATGCGCCGCGCTTCCAGCACCGCGGCCAGTGCGCTGCCACCGCCACGGTAACCCGCCAGCGCAGCGCGCGTGCGCTCGGTGGCCAGCGGGATCAGCGTGCTGTCATAGTGCGCCAGTCGCTGCTGGTTGCCCTGCCATTCCTGTAGCCGGGTTTGGGTCTCGGCCACATGCTCCCGCAAGGCTTCCTCGCGCTGGGCCTGCAGCTGTTCGGCGATCAGGAGTTTGGCGGCTACCTCACGGTCCTGCCGGTTCTTCGGGTCCCATTGCAGCGGAATCGAGGCATTAAGCGAGATCATGTTGGAGTAGGCCGAGCCCCGCTGGCTGTACATCAGTTCCAGGCTCCAGTCGGATTGTTTGGTGGTTTGCGCGATGTCAACCTCAGCGCGGGCAACCGCCTCCTGCGTTTCCAGCAACGCGATTTGCGGG
>JANYJD010000226.1 GCA_025358555.1 Rhodoferax sp. | reverse complement strand
CTTTTTGGGCAATGAGCACGATTTTTTGTTCCTCTTGCCAGAGGCGTTTTCTACGCAAGCCATTCCGAACAACCAGTTGGCGCCCAATCTGGCAAAGCGGAAAATCCAGTTCGACCGGGTCGCCATTCCCGATGTAACGGTAAATGTCATGAACATGGAGCATCCGATGCTGGGCGGTTACACAGCCGACAAGGTAGCCTTGCGACGGGCCATATCCCTGGCCTACAACACGGAGGAAGAAATTCGAATTCCGCGGCGTAACCAGGCCATTCCCGCGCAAGGCCCGATACAGCCTGGCACCTACGGCTACGACCCCAAATTCAAGACTGAAATGAGCGAGTACAGCCCGGCGCGCGCGGCCGCTTTGTTGGACATGTACGGTTATATTGACCGCAATGGCGATGGCTGGCGGGACATGCCCGACGGCAGCCCGCTGGTGCTGGAATACGCCACCCAGCCGGACGCGGCGTCGCGCGAGCGAAATGAAATCTGGAAGCGAAGCATGAACGCGGCCGGCATCAAAATTGAATTCAAGACGGCCAAATGGCCAGAGAATTTAAAAGCCGTGCGCGCCGGCAAGTTGATGATTTGGGGTTTGGGCCAAAGCGCTTCCATCCCCGATGGTGGGGACTCGATTGGCATGGGCTACGGTCCAGCCAAAGGTGAGGGCAACTTGTCACGCTTTCAAAATGCAGAGTTTGACAAACTCTTCCAACAGCAGAAGTTGATGCCCGATGGCCCAGAACGTTTGGCTGTGATGCAGAAACTGGTGAAGATCATGGTGGCCTACATGCCGGTCAAATTTGCCGCACACCGCGTGCGCACCGACATGATGCAGCCCTGGTTGCTGGGCTACCGCAAGCACCCCATGTCGCGCGGTTTCTGGAAATATATCGATATCGACACCACCCAGCTGCCCCGCCCTTGAAACCGGAGAAACCCACATGTACTTTGCATTGAAGAAAACTTGTTGCACAGCCGCCGTTGCCGCGACGGTGTCGCTCGCCAGCGTTGCCGCCGTGATCCCAGCGGGCACCCAGTTGCACCCTACCCAGACGTTTGTGCGCAGCAATGGCTCCGAGCCCGAAAGCATGGACCCGGCGGTGGCGGAAACTGTGCCGGCCAACCAGATTTTGCGGGATCTTTTTGAGGGCCTTACCGCCACTGACACAGCGGGCAAAACGGTGCCGGGCGTGGCCGAGAGCTGGAAGCAGACCAGCCCCACCACCTGGGTTTTCAAGTTGCGGGCCAACGCGAAATTCTCCAACGGCGAGCCGATCACGGCGGAAGATTTTGTCTATGGCATCCGCCGTTTTGTGGACCCCAAAACCGCATCGCCCTATGCCGTGACCTTTGGCAATTTTCTGCTTAATGGGCTTGACGTGGCGCAAGGCAAAAAACCAGTCACGGAATTGGGCGTGAAAGCCCTGGACAAGTTGACACTGGAGCTTAAAACCTTCGACCCCATCAACTACATGCCCGAGCTGGTGGCCAACACCCAGTTGGGTCCGGTGCACAAGGCTACGGTAGAGAAGTTTGGCAAAGACTGGGTCAAGCCCGGCAACGCGGTGGGCAATGGCGCATTTGTGCTGAAGGAATGGCAGGTAAACAACCGCATTGTGGTGGAGAAAAACCCAAACTACTGGGACGCCGCCAGCGTGCAGCTCACCCGCGTGACCTACCTGCCCATAGAAGACCAGTTTGCCGACATCAAGCTGTGGGAGTCGGGCGAGACGGACTACGTCTACCAGATGCCGCCAGGGGTGTTTGACAAGTACAAGGCGCAGTACCCCAAAGAACTGCGCAACCAGGCCATCATTGGCCTGCGCTACTACGAGTTCCAGACCCGGGACGTGATGAAGGACGTGCGGGTGCGCAAGGCGTTGTCAATGGTGATTGACCGGGACATATTGTCCAAGCGCGTCACCGCCGACGGCCAAGCCCCGGCGTACAGCCTGATCGTGGCCGGCGTGGTGGGTGCCGACCCTACGCCGTATGACTGGGCCGCCTGGCCGATGGACAGGCGCGTGGCCGAGGCCAAAAAGCTGCTGGAACAGGCGGGCGTCAAGCCAGGAACCAAATACGTCTTCTCGTACAACACCAGCGAGTACCACAAGAAGATGGCTATTTTTGTGGCTTCGGAATGGAAGACCAAGCTGGGCATCATCATGGAAACCGAAAGCATGGAGTTCAAGGTGCTGGCCAAAAAGCGCCACGACGGCGCCTACCAGATTGGACGCCAAGGCTGGCTGGCCGACTACAACGATGCCACCAGCTTCCTGGCTTTGGTGCGCTGCGACTCGGACCAGAACACCAACTTCTATTGCGACAGGAAGGTCGAAGCGATGATTGGCGAGGGCACCCAATTGGCCGACCCGGCCAAACGAAAGGCGGCACTGACCCAGGCCTCCAAAACCATCATGGAGGGGTACCCGATCATTCCGCTGCTTCAGTATTCGCTGCCGCGTCTGGTCAAATCTTATGTAGGCGGCTACTCGGAGGCCAACACGCAGGACCACTACCGCAGCAAAGACTTTTATATCATTAAACACTGATGTAGCCCCTGTCTGAGCTGAATAGTTTGCTATTGTTATTGTAGTATGTGGTCTTACACGCTGCGCCGGGCCCTGGCGACGCTGCCCACCTTGCTGGTGGTCATCACCGTCTGCTACTTGATGTTGCACGCCACACCCGGCGGGCCGTTTGACGGAGACCGCGTCGTGTCTGCCGCCGTGCTGGCCAACCTGCAGGCCAAGTACCACCTGGACTTGCCGCTGTGGCAGCAATACCTGCTGTATCTCAAGAGCCTGCTGCAAGGCGACTTGGGCGCGTCGTTTCGCTATGCCGATTGGTCAGTGAATGACCTGGTGGCCAATGCCATGCCGGTGTCGCTGGCGATTGGCGGGGGGTCGATGTTGATTTCGCTGGTGATTGGTGTCGGCTTGGGCATTGTGGCGGCGCTGCGGCAAAACAGCATGGTGGATCATGGCGTGATGCTGATCGGCAACATTGGCAGCGCGTTCCCGAGCTTTGTGATCGGGCCGGTGCTGATCATGGTGTTTGCCATCTGGCTCAAGTGGCTGCCTGCGGGCGGCTGGGACAATTTCCAGCTGCGCTTCATGGTGCTGCCCGTGGCGCTGCTGACCTTCATCAACGTGGCCACGATTGGCCGTGTGATGCGCGGCAGTTTGATTGAGGTGATGCACAGCAACTTCATCCGCACGGCGCGGGCCAAGGGCTTGCCTACGCGCGTAGTGGTGCTGCGCCATGCGTTGAAGCCTGCGCTGCTGCCGGTGGTCTCGGTGATTGGGCCGCTGGCCATCTCATCCATTACCGCAGCGCTCGTGACCGAGACGGTTTTCTCGCTGCCCGGTTTGGGCAAACTGATTGTGAACGGCGCCGGCAACCGCGACTACACGCTGGTGCTTGGCCTGGTGGTGATGATTACCGTGCTGGCGGTTTTGTTGAACCTGCTGGTGGACCTGGCTTATGCGTGGCTGGATCCGAAGATCCGGTACTGACCACGTGCCGTTCAATTCCAGTCGCTAAAGCCCTGATGCTTGTCCCAAAAAAGAATGACAGCCTGGTCGCCGTGCTGGCCAGTGCGGGCAGCGGCACGCCAGCGGATCTGGTTGCGGGGCGCAGCCTGTGGTCGGATGCCCGCCGCCGTTTTTTGCGCAACCGTGCGGCCGTTTTCAGCCTCCTGCTGCTGCTGTTGATAGCGGCCCTGTGCGTGGCGGGCCCTTGGGTGCTTCCCAACGCCTTTGATAGCGCGGATTGGGATTCCATGAGCAATCCGCCCACGCTTAAAAACGCGCATATCTGGGGCACAGACGACGCCGGACGGGACCTGCTGGTGCGCTGCCTGGTGGGAGGGCGGATCTCGCTGATGGTTGGTTTGCTGGCCACCTTGGCATCGGTGAGCCTGGGGATTGTGTGGGGCGCCACGGCGGGCTTTATCGGCGGTCGGGTGGACGCGCTGATGATGCGCGTGGTCGACATGATGTATGCCGTGCCCTATCTGCTGATTGCGATTTTGCTCGTGACTATTTTGGGGCGGGAGTTTTACCTTGTGGTCATCACCATCACGGTGTTTTCCTGGATGGACATGGCGCGTGTGGTGCGGGGGCAGACGATGTCGCTGCGGTCCATGGAGTTTGTGGAGGCGGCGCGGGCCATGGGCGTCTCGACACCCCGCATCATTTTTGCGCACATCGTGCCCAATCTGCTCGGCATCGTGGTGATCTACACCACCGTCACCGTGCCGGGCGTGATATTGACGGAGTCGGTGCTGTCGTTTCTGGGCCTGGGGATTCAGGAGCCCATGACCAGCTGGGGCGTGTTGATCCAGGACGGCACCAAGGTGATGGAGGTGTCGCCGTGGATTTTGCTGTTCCCCGGCGCCTTGCTGTCCATCACGCTGTACTGCTTCAATTTTATTGGGGATGGCATGCGTGACGCGTTGGACCCCAAAGAGCGCTGATCCAGGCCACTCCGATTTATGCCCCTGATTGACGTCAAAAACCTGCGCGTGGATTTCGAGACGCCTGATGGCACTGTCACCGCCGTCAACGGCATCAGCTTTGCGCTGGAACGCGGCGAGACGCTGGGCATTGTGGGCGAGAGCGGCTCGGGCAAAAGCCAGAGCGTGCTGGCCATGATGGGCCTGCTGGCAAAAAACGGGCGTGCCAGCGGCCAGGCGCTGTTTCAGGGGCAAGACCTGCTGAGCTTGGCAGCCAAAGACCTCAACAAAATCCGGGGCAACCGGGTGGCCATGATTTTTCAGGACCCGATGACCTCGCTCAACCCGTACCTGACGGTGGAGCGCCAGATGACCGAGGTGCTGGAGTTCCACAAGGGACTGACCCGCCAGCAGGCGCGTGCCGGCGCGCTCAAAGCGCTGGACGCAGTGAAGATACCCGAGGCAGCCCGGCGGCTCGGCATGTACCCGCATGAGTTTTCGGGCGGCATGCGCCAACGCGTGATGATAGCCATGGCCCTGCTGTGCGAGCCCGATGTGCTGATTGCAGACGAGCCCACCACCGCGCTGGATGTCACCATTCAGGCGCAGATCGTCGTGCTGCTGCGTGACTTGCAGCGCGACTTTGGCACCGCGATTGTGATGATCACACATGACCTGGGCGTGGTGGCGGGCCTGTGCGATAACGTGATGGTGCTGTATGGCGGACGCATCATGGAGCAGGGCAGTGCAGAGTCAATTTTTTACCGCCCGACGCATCCCTACACCGTGGGCCTGCTGGGAGCCGTGCCCCGGCTGGAGGAGGGCAACCAGACGCTGACGGCGATCCCCGGTGCGCCCCCCAACATGGCGCATTTGCCGCCGGGTTGCCCATTCTCTGAGCGCTGCACGCTGGCTGATGGGCATTGCCACAGCACCATGCCCACCCTGGAGCCGGTCGGCACCGCAGCGATGGTTCTGCGCGCCTGCCACAGAAGCCCGGCTGAAGTGCTTGGTGTTCTCCAGGGGCTGCGCCATGAGTAACGTGCCGCTGCTGTCGGTGCGCGACTTGAAAGTGCACTTCACGCTGCCCGGCGAATCGATGCTGCCTTGGGCGCCCCATCGCGTGCTCAAGGCGGTTGACGGTGTGTCGTTTGACGTGCTGCCGGGGGAAACGCTGGGCGTGGTGGGCGAATCGGGTTGCGGCAAATCGACCCTGGCCCGCGCCATGCTGAATTTGATACCGGCCACCAGCGGCAGCATTGTCTGGCAGGGTCAGCCGATCCAGGGCGCAGACAAAAATGCGTGGCAGGCCGTGCGCAAGAGCGTGCAGATGGTTTTTCAGGACCCGCTGGCCTCGCTGGATCCGCGCATGACCATCGGACGCATCATCGCGGAGCCGCTGCGCACCCATTTCCCCCGCATGGCGACAGACGAAGTTATGCACAAGGTGCGCGCCATCATGGCCCGGGTTGGTCTGACAGAGCAGCAGATCAACCGCTACCCGCATGAATTTTCGGGCGGGCAGTGCCAGCGCATTGGCATTGCCCGCGCGCTGGTGCTGAGCCCGAAGCTGGTGATTTGCGACGAACCGGTGTCGGCGCTGGATGTGTCGATCCAGGCGCAGATCATCAATTTGCTTAAAGAGTTGCAGGCGCAGATGGGCCTGGCGCTGGTGTTCATTGCGCACGACCTGGCGGTGGTGAAACACATCAGCCAGCGCATCATGGTGATGTACCTGGGCCGCGTGGTGGAACTGGCGGACAAACAGGCGCTGTATGCCGATCCCCGCCACCCCTACACCCAGGCGCTGCTGTCGGCCATACCCTTGCCCGACCCCCGGCGCGAGCGCAACAAGACCGTGCAACTTCTGCACGGCGATTTGCCGTCGCCGATCAACCCGCCCTCGGGATGCAGCTTTCGCACCCGCTGCCCGATTGCACAGCCGCGCTGTGCAGCCCAGGTGCCGCTGCTGCGCCCATTGACGCCTCAGACGCAGGCGGCTTGCCTGCTGGCGTGAGCCGCCCAGTTACTGCTGTGAATCTCTTGGCATAATCTACGCTCCATCGGGGACAGACCAGTGCCACAGCGCTGCTCTGTCCCCGCTACTTTTTACCCCTGTTGTCTGACCCACTATGGCCACCATTCCCATTACCAAGCGCGGCGCTGAGAAGCTCAAGGCCGAGTTGCACAAGCTCAAGACCGTGGAGCGGCCCTGGGTGATTGGCGCCATTGCCGAGGCTCGGGCCCAGGGCGACCTGAGCGAGAACGCCGAGTACGATGCCGCCAAAGACCGCCAGGGTTTTATCGAAGGCCGCATCCAGGAAATTGAAGGCAAGTTGTCCGCCTGCCAGATCATCGACCCCGCCGACCTGCACGCCGATGGCAAAGTGGTTTTTGGAGCCACCGTCGAGCTCGAAGATGAAGAGTCGGGCACCCGGGTCAAGTACCAGATCGTGGGTGTGGACGAGGCGGATTTGAAGCTGGGCCTGATCAACATCGGCTCCCCCATTGCCCGTGCGCTGATTGGCAAAGCAGAGGGCGACAGCGCCGAGGTGCAGGCGCCGGGCGGCATCAAGCATTACGAAATCATCGCGGTCAGCTATGTTTGATGCGTTGGGTGTGATCTGTTACGGTTGATCCCGCGCATTGGATCCTCCGCATCTGGTCCGTTCCTGACGGCATCGCCCGTGCATCCGGCTTGCCTTTGCCGTCCATTTTTTCCGAAAAATATAGAAAATTCGGCTGTAGCCCTTGTCCTATATGCAAAGTTTGCTATTATTTTATAGTTTTTGGGATTTTGCTTGTTTTGTCAGGTTTGACTTCTCTTCTTGATGCTGATCTGCTTGGGTTTGGCGCGTTTGACCTCGCCGCCCGCTGTCAGCCGCTGGTTACCCAGCACGCGCAGTGTTTTGACCTCAGGCCGCTGGCCGCCGCGTTTGCTGTACTTTAAAACCTTGAAATCACGCGGGCCGGGCATGCGGTCTTCGTCGGGAGCGGCGCGTTCTTTCTCCGCTTTGGGCCGCCACAGGACCAGCAGCTTGCCGATGTGCTGGATCGGCGCGGCATCGAGCTCATTGGCCAGCATTTGAAACATGACTTCGCGGGCGGCGCGGTCGTCTGAGAAAACGCGCACTTTGATCAATCCATGGGCGTTGAGCGCCAGGTTGACTTCTTTCTTGACCGCGTCGGTCAGGCCGTCGCCGCCCACCATGACAACCGGGTCCAGGTGATGTGCCTCGGCACGGTAGTCTTTTCGCTGCGCAGGAGTGAGTAGGATGAGGGGCATGCCGCTATTATCGGTGACGATGGCAAACCCTCAAGTAAAACCCCCACCCAAAGCGACGCTGGCAGACCAAGCGAAGGCACTGCCAAACGCACTACCCACGGCACTACCCAAGGCACTCCCCAAGGCACTACCCAAGGCACTACCCAAGGCACTGTCCAAGGCCCAGAGCAAGACCCAAACGAAGACGAAGGGCAGCAAGGTCAACCGCGCCTGGATCAATGACCACGTCAACGACCCTTACGTCAAACTGGCCAAGCGAGAGGGCTACCGCGCCCGCGCCGCCTACAAGCTCAAGGAAATTGACGAGACATTTGGCCTGATCAAGCCGGGCCATCTGGTGGTGGACCTGGGCTCGGTGCCTGGCGCGTGGAGCCAGTACCTGCGGCGCAAGTTCTTGCCCAAGCCGCCAACCGGCGGTGGGGCGGCTGGTGGTGCTTCCCCGAGCGCCCTGAACGGCACCATCATCGCGCTGGATATTCTGTCCATGGAGCCGATAGAAGGCGTGGTCTTCCTGCAAGGCGATTTCCGCGAAGCTGACGTGCTGGACAGGCTGGTGCAGCAGATGGCCGGCCGACTGGCCGATGTGGTGGTGTCCGACATGGCACCCAACCTGTCGGGCATCGACTCGGCTGATGCTGCGCGCGTTGAGCATCTGGTCGAGCTGGCGATTGACTTCACCCAAGCCCACATGAAACCGCAGGGCGCGCTGGTGGCCAAGGTGTTCCACGGCAGCGGGTATGACGCGCTGGTGAAGCTGTTCAAGCAGAGTTTTGTGACGGTCAAACCCGTCAAACCCAAGGCCTCGCGCGACAAGTCTTCGGAGACGTTTTTGGTAGGCATTGGCCTGAAAAAAGATCAGGCCTCCCACCCGTAAATCCGTAAGCAAGTGTTAGCCCGCACTGTAAATTGTGCAAAAACACCCGAAATCCCTTGCATTGACTGTGGGTGAAAGCTTGAAAAACCGTGGCTATACGCCTTGAAAAGCCTAAAATAAGGCGCACTTATGACAAGTCTTCTTTATCCCATCCGCACTGGAGCCCCGCTTGAATAATCAGTGGTTTTCAAAAATTGCCGTCTGGATGGTGATCGCACTCGTGCTGTTCACCGTCTTTAAACAATTCGACACGCGCAGCGTGGCCGGCGCTGGCTACGTTGGGTACTCCGACTTTCTGGAAGAAGTGCGCGGCAAGAGGATCAAGAGCGCCATCATCCAGGAAGGCCAGGGCGGCACCGAAATCATTGCCGTCACCAATGATGACCGCAAGCTGCGCACAACTGCCACTTACCTGGATCGCGGGCTGGTCGGTGACCTGATCGCCAACAACGTGAAGTTTGATGTAAAAGCCCGCGAAGAAGGCTCGCTTCTCATGACGCTGCTGGTCAGCTGGGGCCCGATGCTGCTGCTGATTGGCGTGTGGGTTTACTTCATGCGGCAAATGCAGGGCGGTGGCAAAGGCGGGGCGTTCAGCTTTGGCAAAAGCAAGGCCCGCATGCTCGACGAGAACACCAACCAGGTGACGTTTGCCGATGTGGCCGGTTGCGATGAAGCCAAGGAAGAAGTCAAGGAGGTGGTTGATTTCCTCAAGGATCCTGCCAAATTCCAGAAGCTCGGTGGACGCATCCCGCGTGGGTTGCTGCTGGTCGGCCCGCCCGGTACTGGCAAGACGCTGTTGGCCAAAGGCATTGCCGGTGAAGCCAAGGTGCCGTTCTTCTCCATCTCAGGTTCCGACTTTGTGGAGATGTTTGTTGGCGTGGGTGCAGCCCGCGTGCGCGACATGTTCGACAACGCCAAGAAAAATGCGCCTTGCATTATTTTCATCGACGAGATTGATGCGGTAGGCCGCCAACGCGGTGCTGGCCTGGGTGGCGGCAACGACGAGCGCGAGCAAACCCTGAACCAGATGCTGGTCGAGATGGACGGCTTTGAGACGAATGTCGGCGTGATCGTGGTCGCGGCGACCAACCGTCCGGACATTCTGGACGCTGCGCTGTTGCGCCCTGGCCGCTTTGACCGGCAGGTGTACGTGACTCTGCCCGACATTCGGGGACGCGAACAGATCTTGAATGTGCACATGCGCAAAGTGCCTTTGGGCCAGGATGTGAATGCCGGCGTCATTGCGCGAGGCACGCCCGGAATGTCGGGCGCAGACTTGGCCAACCTCTGCAATGAAGCCGCCTTGATGGCTGCACGGCGCAGCGCCCGCGTGGTGGAAATGCAAGACTTCGAGAAAGCCAAAGACAAGATCCTGATGGGCCCTGAGCGCAAGAGCATGGTCATGCCCGAGGAAGAGCGCCGCAACACGGCTTATCACGAGTCCGGCCACGCTTTGCTGGGCAAACTGCTGCCCAAGTGCGACCCCGTGCACAAAGTGACGGTGATCCCGCGTGGCCGTGCCCTGGGCGTCACTATGAGCCTGCCCGCGCAGGACCGCTACAGCTACGACAGTGAATACATGCTCAGCCAGATCAGCATGCTGTTTGGTGGCCGCATTGCCGAAGAAGTGTTCATGAAGCAGATGACCACCGGTGCCAGCAACGACTTTGAGCGCGCCACCCAAATCGCGCGCGATATGGTGACGCGCTACGGCATGACAGACGCGCTGGGCCCCATGGTCTATGCCGAAAACGAAGGGGAAGTGTTTCTGGGCCGCTCGGTCACCAAGACCACCAACATGAGCGAGCAGACCATGCAGAAGGTGGACGCAGAGGTAAGGCGCATCATTGACCAGCAGTACACCTTGGCGCGCAAGCTGATCGAAAGCAACACTGACAAAATGCACGCCATGGCCAAGGCCTTGCTGGAATGGGAAACCATTGACAGCGACCAGCTTGATGACATCATGGCCGGCAAGGAGCCGCGTCCGCCCAAAGACTGGACGCCGCGTGTGCCCGCATCGCCATCGGGTGGGGGCACTTCGGGCGGCACGCCGGTTGTGGCTGCCGAGCCTGCGACGACTGCGGCCTGAAATCCTTCTGGCAGCCAGTCATCGTCAAAAAAGGGGGCCTTGCGCCCCTTTTTCTATAGCAGCCAGACAACCATGAACAAAGAACAGATGCGCGCTTCCCGCCCGTTGGGGAGCATGTTCTGGCAAACCTCCCGCTTCGCCATCGACCTGTCCGAGCCACAGGTCATGGGCATCGTCAATGTCACGCCCGATTCGTTTTCAGACGGTGGCGAGCACCCATCAACGGCATCGGCGCTGCGGCATTGTGAAAAATTGATCCTGGATGGTGCGGATATCCTTGACATTGGTGGCGAGTCGTCGCGGCCCGGCGCCATGCCTTTGCCGTTGCAGGACGAGCTGGTTCGCATATTGCCGGTGGTGCGCGAGGCCGTCAAGCTTGGCGTGCCCGTCTCGGTGGACACCTACAAGCCGCAGGTCATGCAGGCGGTGCTGGACCTGGGTGCCGACATCATCAACGACATATGGGCCTTGCAATGGCGGGCCGACGCGCATGGCGACGGCGGGACATTGCCACTGGCGGCTCAGATTGTCAGCCGCCACCCGCGCTGCGGCGTCTGCCTGATGCACATGCACCGCGACCCGCAAACCATGCAGAAGATGCCAATGACGGGTGACGTGGTTTCTCAAGTGCTATTTTTATGGAAGCTGATTGTGCAGCAGCTACAAGGGCTCGAAGTCGATTTGTCCCGTATAGTGCTGGACCCGGGCATCGGTTTTGGCAAAACGGCGGCACAAAATTTTGAGTTGCTGGCGCGCCAGGGCGATCTGCTGGCGGCGGGCTTTCCGCTGCTGGTGGGCTGGTCCAGAAAATCATCGCTGGTGGCCGCCACAAGTCTTTCTCTGGCCACCGTGGCAACCCTCGACATTCGGGACCGCATGGTGCCCAGCGTCGCCGCAGCCTTGCTGGCAGTGGAGCGCGGCGCGGCCATTGTGCGTGTGCACGATGTGCGCGAGACGGTGCAGGCGCTGAAGATTTTGCATGCTATAAAATAAATAGCTATTTTGATTGATTGATTGATTGATTGTTTGATTGATTGATTGATTGTTTGTTTGTTTGTTTGAGTGAAAAAGGAGCACGAAAAAAAATGACCCGAAAATACTTCGGCACAGACGGCATTCGCGGCACCGTGGGCCATGCGCCCATTACGCCAGATTTCATACTGCGCCTGGCCCATGCCGTGGGGCGTGTGCTCAAGCGCACCGAGTCGCGCCCCACGGTGCTGATTGGCAAAGATACCCGCATTTCGGGCTACATGCTGGAAAGCGCGCTTGAGAGCGGCTTCAATTCGGCCGGCGTTGACGTCGTGCTGCTGGGCCCGCTGCCAACCCCGGGCGTGGCCTACCTCACGCGGGCGCAGCGTGCGTCGCTGGGCGTGGTCATCAGCGCCAGCCACAACCCGTTTGCCGACAACGGCATCAAGTTCTTCAGCGCCCAGGGCACCAAGCTGCCTGATGCCTGGGAGTTGGCGGTTGAGGCGGCGCTTGAAGAGCCTGCGGTGTGGGCTGATTCGGCCAGTTTGGGCCGCACGCGCCGCCTGGAAGACGCCGCAGGGCGCTACATTGAATTCTGCAAGAGCACCTTTGCCAATGACCTCACGCTCAAGGGCATGAAGATTGTGGTGGACGGCGCCCACGGCGCGGCGTACCAGGTCGCCCCCATGGTGTTCCATGAGCTGGGTGCCGAAGTGATTTCCATCGGCTGTGCGCCAGATGGTTTGAACATCAATTTTGAAGTCGGTGCCACCCACCCCGAAGCACTGGTGGCGGCGGTCAAGACGCACAAGGCGCATTACGGCATTGCACTGGACGGCGATGCCGACAGGCTGCAACTGGTGGACGCCCAGGGCCGCCTGTTCAATGGTGACGAGATTCTCTACCTCATGGTGAAGGAACGCCTCTCCCGTGGCGCAGACGCCCCGGTCAAACCGGCCAGCGAGACGGTGCCCGGGGTTGTGGGAACGCTCATGACCAACATGGCGGTTGAGCTGGCCCTGAAGGCCAAGGGCATTGAGCTGGTGCGGGCCAAGGTGGGTGACCGCTATGTGCTGGAGGAACTTGAGCAACGGGGGTGGTTGCTGGGTGGCGAAGGTTCGGGGCACCTGCTGGCGCTGGACAAGCACACCACCGGCGACGGCCTGATATCGGCGTTGCAGGTGCTGCAGGCCTGCATGCGCAGCGGGCAATCGGTGGCGCAATTGCTGGCGGATGTGACGCTGTTCCCTCAGGTGCTCATCAACGTTCGCCTGCAACCGGGGCAGGACTGGAAATCCAATACCCGGCTGGCCGAGACTGCCAAATTGGTCGAGGCTGAGCTTGTCGGGATTGGTCGTGTGCTGATACGCGCCAGTGGCACTGAGCCACTGGTCCGTGTGATGGTCGAGGCGCGCGATCCTGCGCAGGCTCAGGCGTGCGCGCAGCGCATTGCGAATTGCCTGAAGGACGAGCCGTCAGACTTCAGTGACACCGTTTTCGTGGTGCCGCACGCGTGACGCAATCCCCATCTTCGCCTGCAATGCTGCCCTTGACGGTATGCCGCGCCGATTACGCCAATCCTGCGCACGCAGCAGCCCTGGTCAGCCTTCTGGATGCCTATGCCCAGGACCCGATGGGTGGCGGACAGGCATTGAGTGCATTTGCCAAAACCAACCTGGTGCAGGCATTGGCGGCGCGGCCACAGGCCTTCAGCGTGCTGGCATTTGATGGCGACAGATCGGTCGGCCTGGTGAACTGCATTGAAGGCTTCTCCACTTTTGCGTGTCAGCCCTTGGTGAATGTGCATGACGTGGCCGTTCTGCCTGGCTACCGGGGCCAGCGCATTGCCGAGCAAATGCTCGCCGTTGCAGAAACCATCGCGCGTGAGCGCGGCGCCTGCAAATTGACGCTGGAAGTGCTGGCAGGCAACGTCGGCGCAATTCGTCTCTATGAGCGAGTGGGGTTTGCGGGCTACCAGCTCGATCCTGCCATGGGACAGGCGCGTTTTTTGCAAAAGCTGCTGACATGACCGCTTGATGAGCACCAACCCCTCTATCTGGCATCCGCTGCGCCACCCGCAGTTCAGGGCCCTGTGGCGCAGTGGCGGCATCTACTTTGTGGGCAACGCCATGCAGGCCATGGCAGCGTCATGGATGATGGTGGAACTGACGGGTTCGTCGTTTCTTGCCGCACTGGTGCAAACGGCGGTTTTCCTGCCGATGTTCCTGCTGTCGTTGCCCGCAGGCGTGTGGGCGGACATCACCGACCGGCGACGCCTTATCCTGATTGCGCTGCTGGTCCAGGCGTGCGTCGGCATTTTGCTTACGGTGCTGGTGCTGGCGGGTGTGGCTGGCCCGGCCACTTTGCTGATCCTTATTTTTGTAGCAGGCAGTTGCACCGCATTGCTGTCCCCGGCCTGGAACTCCACCATCAGCGACGCAATTCCGCGTGATGAGCTGCCCCAGGCCATCACCGTGGTCTCCATGGCCTACAACGGCGCACGGGCGGTGGGCCCCGCATTGGCCGGCTTGGTATTTGCATACGCCAGTGGGGCCTGGAACTTTGCCATTGCAGTGGCCAGCACGCTGGCCATGGTGCAGGCCATCCGGCGCTGGCCGCCACGCCCGCATCCACCTTCGCGCCTGCCGCCTGAGCGGCTGTGGGGCGGCATGCTGAGCGCTTTGCGCTTTGCATGGCATTCGCATACGGTGCTTTCGCAACTGGTGCGCACCATGGCTTTCACCGGTGCCGGGTCGGCGCTATGGGCATTGCTGCCGGTGATCAGCCAGCGGCAATTGGGCTTGGGGCCCGCAGGCTTTGGCTTGCTGATGGGTTGCCTGGGCACCGGCGCTGTGTTTACCGGGATGGTGATCGGACGCGTGCGTGCGCGCTTTGGGCTGGAAGCGCTGGTGCGCGGCGGCTGCGTTGTGTTTGCCTGCGTGATGGTGATTGCCGCACTCGGGCGCTCCCATATCCTCGTGTACGCGGCGTTGTTCCTGGGCGGCGGCGCGTGGATGGCGGTCACGTCCACGTTTAACACCGCCACCCAGACCAGTGTGCCGCCATGGGTGCGCGCCCGCGCGGTGGCCATGCACACGCTGTGCGCGCTGGGCTCGTTTGCGCTCGGCTCTGCGCTGTGGGGCGCGCTGTCAGACCTGGCCAGTTTGCCTTTTTCGCTGTGCGTGGCAGCCGTTGGCATGGCGGCGGGGTTGCTGCTGGCGCGGCCTTTCCCGCTGCGCATGGGTGAGGCCCAGGATGTCACGCAGACCATTCCGTGGGAAGAGCTGTTCATCACCAATGAGCCATCGCCTGAAGACGGCCCGGTGGCGGTGGAGATGGGCTACCGCATTGGCGCTGCAGACGCAGCGGCCTTTCTGGAGGCGGTTGGCCACCTACGCGCGCCGCGCCGGCGGGACGGCGCAACGTTTTGGCGCGTCTACCGCGATTTGGGGGACTTGGGGGATTCGTCCCGATTTGTCGAGCGGTTCATCGTCACGTCATGGGCAGACTACCTGCACCAAAGGGCGAGGGGCACGCTGGCCGACCATGACCTTGAGGCCCAGGTGCGGGCCTTTCAGCTTGAGGGCGTGCCGGTCACCACGCAGCACTATCTGGCTGAGCGCTGAGGCACGCGTCGCTGGTCCCTGCTTACCCGCGCCGGCCTCCCGCATCCCCCCGTCACCACCCGTTGCGCAGCTCGCGCAGTTTCATGAAAACCGTTTTTGCATCAGGCTCGGTCGCCAGGTCGGGGAAGCTCTCGCGCAATTTGGCAATCACGCTGGCGCTGGCCAGTCTGAAAAACGTGTTGTGCTGCTTCTCCTGCGCCAGCGTGGTGACGACGGATGTGGCCGGATCGTGGCCCGCCACCGCAGGCAGCAGCGCCAATGCGGCAGCGTTGCCGGGCTCGCGCGCCAGGGTGAACTTGAGGTTGGTCTCAATGTAATCATGCCCAGGGTAGACGAGCGTGTTGTCGGGCAGTTGCGCCAGCTGGTCGGCAAAAGTGGCGTACATCGCGTGCACGTCGCCGCCGTTGTGCACATTGCCCGCCCCGGCGTTGAACAGCGTGTCGCCCGAGAACAGCGCCGGCTGCTCGGTGTGGGAGCGCAGGCAGATGTGGCACATCGTGTGGCCGGGCGTGTCCAGGCACTCCAGCTCGACGGTGTTGCCCACCTTGATCACGTCACCTGCCTTCACACCCCGGTCCATGCCTTGAATTTTGCCGCCGGCCTTGTGGTGCGCAATCACCTTGGCACCCGTGGCAGCTACTACCGCCGCGTTGCCGCCAGTGTGGTCATGGTGTTCATGGGTGTTGAGAATCTGCGTGATCTGCCAGCCCTTGACCTTGGCCGTGGCCAATGTTTTTTCATGGTCCAGCGGGTCAATGGCGAGGGCTTCGCCAGTTTCAGGACAGGCGATCAGGTAGTTGAAGTTGCGGTACGAATTGGCTGTCCAGATGCGCTCGACGATCATGTTGTCTTTCTGAGTGGGTGGCGTGTGATGCCAGATTGTAGAAAGCCGCGAATGCCCTGTGTTCGCTATCGCACAGACAGCGCGTTCTTGCGCGGCTAATCTGGGCGCTCAACTCTCCACCTCAGTCCGTGCGGTGGTGGGGCAGGCCGAGCAGCGCTGCGAGACCCAGCCCAGCCAAGCAACCGCAGTACTGGGATGCGACCTACACGTTTCAAGGCCTGGAGCAACGCGTGCAGATGATGACCTCGCCAGGCCCCACAATCACGGTGAACGCACAAGGTGAACCGCGGGCCTGATCCGCGCTTTTTTGGAAAGAATTGCATGCAAGTTTTGCTGAACACTGACCCCCATGTTGACGGACGCCACCACATGGCCGAGCATTTGACGACCGTGGTCACGGACGCGCTGGACCGCTTTGGCGAGCACATCACCCGAGTGGAGGCCCACATTGCCGATGAGAACAGCCATGCCAAGGCCAACCCTGCCGAGATCCAGTGCACCCTGGAGGCCCGGCTCGTGGGCCACGATCCGGTTGTGGTGAAAGACCGGGCTGGCTCGGTGCACCAGGCGATCAACGGCGCCGTCGGCAAGCTCAAGCGCGCGGTGGCAACGGTGCTTGAAAAACACGATCCACGCCGCAATGCTGCGTTACCTGACGATGCTGTCTGAGCCCGCTTTCAAGACGGCTCAAGTGGGCAGGCCAGGCGCTAGTGCAGTGTTGCACTCTGTCTGGCACATAAAACGGTGCCTTTTCGGCCATGGCGGCGTTGCAAATCCGCGCGATACCCACTGGTATCGCTGTGGTTTGCGCCTTGCCCTGCCCAAAAATCCATCCGTTTTATTTGTGCCATCAAGAATGCAACACTACCCTAGCTGACTTGTCCCGCCTGTATGACTTTTGGCGCTGGCGGATCCTGCTGCTGCGGCGAACACCTTCGTGGCGCAATGTCACCTGCGCTATGACCGTTGCATCGATGATTTGCGAGTTGCGGCTGTGGCACACGCAGGAAGATCGTTAGATATTAATTAAATAGCTAACTATGTATACTGGACAAGGGCTAGCGCTCTATTTTATCGGAAATAAACGTTTTTTCCGGCAAAAAAGGGGCCAAAGCTGGTCACTTGTAAAACGCTTCGACCGTCCCCTTCAGCTTGATCAGCACAGGTTTCCCCTTGCGGTCCACCGTCTTGCCAGCTGGCACCTTCACCCAGCCTTCGCTGATGCAGTACTCGTCCACATCGGAACGCTCCTTGCCGTTGAGGCGGATGCCAATGTCATGTTCGAACACGGCCGCCACGTGATGCGGGCTGCGCGGGTCAGTGGACAGGTGGTCGGGCAGGCGCGCAGGATTCTGGGTGGCTTCGGTCATGGGTGTCTGGGTTGTTGGGCAATGTGTCGAGAGTGATGTGTCGAGGGATTGAGCGCGCCCATTCCCAGCTTGAAGCCGTGGTCAACCGAATTCACACACCCGGTTGCCCAGCGCCACCGCAGTGGCGCCTAGTGCAGTTTTGCGCGCTATCTGGAACATAAAACCGCGTCTTTTCGCCCATTATGTCGTTGCAAATCCGCGCAATAGCGGAGCTATTGCTGTGGTTTATGCCTAATCCTGGGCAAAAATCCATCGGTTTTATTTGTTCCATCAAGCACGCAACACCACACTAGCGCCCGGTCTCTTTCAGGTACTTGGCTCGCGCGGCGAATGCCGTGTCTGGGAAGTCCGAGAACATGCCGTCCACGCCGATGCGAAAGAACTGAAGGTACTCGTTGGCCGGGTCACCGGCCATGTCGAACGTCAGGCGGCGTTTCTCGTTGCGGAAGGTGTAGGGATGCACCAGCAGGCCGGCCTTGTGGGCGTCTGCCACGAGGGTGGTGGGGGCTTGGCTCACCGCATCGGTCAGGTCGGTCTTGCCATCGCCATTTTTGTCAACGGCCGCACCGGCGGCGGTCAACTCCCACTTTACGGGCACGATGTAGGGCTTCCACGGGCCGATACCGTCGGCATAGGTTTTGATTTCCGCAAGACCCGCAGGCGTGACCATGTCGCTGAACAGGCGCTTGTCACCTGATTTGAACCAGTCATAGGGCCGGTCAAAAGGCGCGGCGTAGGTGAGCTTGCCGGTTTTAAGGTCGTAGTCGTCTGCGTCAATCAGCTGGATCAAACGCACGTTGAGCCCCTTGCTGCGCATCAATTTCAAGCTGCCGGGCTCGAAACTTTGCACGTAAATGGGTGATGTCTTGGTGTTCCAGCCGGTCTTGACAATGATGTCAATCAGCTTGTCCTCCAGCGGCAGCCCCAACTCGCGGTGGTAGGTGGGATTCTTGGTCTCGGGGTAGACGGCGATCGTGCGGCCCTTCTCTTTGCTCTTGGCAATGGCCAGATCGACAATTTCCTGAAACGTCACTACCTTGTAAAGGCCATCGAATTGCTTGGGCCGCGTGGCGTCACTGGTGATGATGCCGCCCAGCGTCTTGATTTCAGCCAGGGTGAAATCACTGGCGAACCAGCCGGTCTGGGTCTCGCCGTCGACCGTCGTTGTCTTTTTGCGGCTGGCAAATTCAGGCTTGGTGGAGACGTTGGTGCTGGTGTCCAGATTGGGGTCGTGACGGGCTATCAACACGCCGTCTTTGGTCGAGATCAGGTCGGGCTCGATCACGTCGGCACCCATGTCAATCGCCAGCGTATAGGCCTCGAGCGTTTCCTCTGGCAAATACCCGGACGCTCCCCTGTGCGCGACCACCAGCGGCACACTGCCGTCCAGCGTTTTCAGCGGCTCCAGAGAATCATTGCCGCCGCATGCGGCGATTGCCAGGGCAATGGCGGTGGCACTGGCGAGGTTTCGCACGTGCCTGGAAAGGTTGGAATGCAACATCGTCAAGTCTCCTCATCAAGTTGTGTAACACCGTACGGTATCGCACTCATGTGACAAAGTAAAGACAGGCCGGTGCCTGCCCAATTTCAAGCGCTCACCGACCCTTGCAGCGCGCGATGCTGCGCCAGCGCCCGCGTCACGTCGCGCGGGTGCAGCCCGTACATATCGGCAAATTCCTGGGGTGTTTTTCCGCTCGCCTCGAATGCCTTGACCAGCGCTTCCTGGCGCGCCAGCTTCTGGTCATGCTCCGCCAGCACGTCCTGCAGCACGGCCGTGGTGTCGGCGTCGCCGGCGGGGATTTTTGCCAGGTAGGCCTGGCTGGTCAGGCCCGACGCGGCGAAGGCAGCCATCAACTGGCCGCGCAGCTTCGGGCGCAGGTCTTCACCCGAGCGCGCCTGCCTGCGGCGAAACAGCTCCACGATGGCAAGGTAAACATGTTCTGGGGCCACGTCTTCCACTGGCGCGCCGTCCAGGCCATGGCGCTGGCGGCGCGCAGCAACGCTCTGCAAGTAACGGCCCGAGCGCGTGTGCACGCCCAGCGCCGCCTTGAGCGTCTCACGCTCGAAATGCTCGGGGTGCATTGCCAGCAGTTCCTGAAAAACCCCCAGCTTCAGCGGCAGGAATTCTGCGCCAAAAAGCTGGGGATGAAGCTCAAACAGTTTTTCGAGAACCGGCTGCGCGGCTTGCGAGCGAAGTGGCTTTTTGGGCTGGTCAGTGGGCGCTGTGGCGGTGCCGGATGGGATGGGGTCTTGTGCTTCGGTGGGGGAACTGGTCATGGCATTGGATATTTGGTCAACCCGTGATTGTCAACCAAACCAGCGGTGGCAAGCGGTTCAAAGGAATCTCCTCCCGGATACGCCAGGCCAGCTTGTGCTGGAACGTTGAAAAGTATGAAATATGCGGCAACTTTTACAATGCCAGGAAGAAATCACGAATCCAGACGTCACTCAAGGGCGTACAAACAGACATGACAAAAAGAAAATCCCTTTTGGCGCTTGCCGCCCTCGGCCTTTGCTGCACCGTGGTGGCCCACGCCGAGACCGGCAAGCTGCTCCTGACCGGCGGCGTGAGTTCCATCGACGGAGCCGCAGGCGGCGGCCTGACGCCGTGGGCTGTAATTGGCACCAACGCCACAGCGGGCCAGATCGGCGCGTCGGCGTATTTGACTCGTGCCTCGACCAAAGACTATGCCTTGACCGGCTATGGTGCTGCGCTGGCCTACTCAGAGCGGGTTGAGCTCTCTTTGGCAAAGCAGGACTTCGATGCCTCGCCTGCGATTGCGCTCAACGGCATCGCACCCTTTGGCGTGGCGCCGGGGCAGCACATCGCCATGGACGTGTTGGGGCTCAAGGTCAGGCTGGCGGGCGACGCGGTACTGGATAGCGACTCGTTCATGCCGCAAATCGCGGTGGGGCTGCAATACAAGTCGGTGTCGCCCGGCTCCTTGCGGTCGGTGTTCAACTTTCTGGGCACGCAGACCCATGGCACCGACGTGTACATCAGCGCGACCAAGCTGTTTCTGGCGCAGGGCATTCTGGTCAACGGCACACTGCGCTCGACCAATGGCAACCAGAACGGGCTGTTGGGTTTTGGCTCTGGCGCAACCGGCAAAAACAGCCGCAGTTTGGTGCCTGAGTTTTCGGTTGCGTATCTGATCAGCAAAAATATCGCGGTGGGTGCCGAGTACCGCGTCAAGCCCAATAACCTCGAAGCCTTGGGGCGCGCCGCTGGCCTGGGCAACGCGCTGGTGGAAGATGACTGGAAAGATATCTTCATCGCCTGGGCACCCAATAAAAATGCATCCGTCACGCTGGCATATGTTGACCTGGGACGCGTGGTGCCAGGTGTGACGGCGGGGCGCAAGCAGACGGGCTACTACGTCTCAGCCCAACTGGCGTTTTGATCTTTTTGAACTTGCCAAAAGATGCATCTTGAATTTTCCCGTGACCCTATTGTTCAAAAATCACCATGAAAAAACTGCTTCTGTCCATCGCCATCGCGGCCTTTGGCCTGCTGGCCCTGCCGGGCTTCGCACAAACCAGCGCGGCGCCTGCCGCCATGCCGGCTGGATCCAACGACGCCCTGTACAAGTCTTTCGGCGAAAAGCCGGGCCTGGCCAAACTGGTGGAGGATTTCCACGCCCGCCTTCTGGCCGATCCGCGCACTGGCCCGCACTTCAAGCCCGTCAATGCGCAGAACATCAAAGAGCAGCTTACAGACCAGTTCTGCAAGGTGACGGGCGGGCCCTGCGTCTACAAAGGCGCGGACATGAAATCAGCGCACAGCAACCTGGACATCACCAAATCAGACTTCAATGCGCTGGTGGAAGTGCTGCAGGCGTCCATGGACGCGCAGGGCGTCGGTTTTGGCGCGCAACGCCAGTTGCTGGCCCGGCTGGCACCCATGCACCGTGATGTGATTACCGTCAAATAACCACACCCTGAAAACACGCGGCCACGCCTGCACCTACCCATCATGAACCAACAAACCTTTGCCCTCTGCCGTCCTGACCACGTCCGCCCAACCAGCCATCTGCTGCGTGCCATGACCCTCTGTGCGCTGGGGGTCGCCGCCAGCGCCCACGCGGGCAGCCTGGTGGTCACCGTGCTCGACAAAGACGGCAAGCCGACACCCGACGCGGTCGTGATCGTGGTGCCCGCCGTCAAAGCGGTGGCCAAGAACCCGCCCCCGATGCTGGCCATCATCAACCAGGAAAAAATGCAGTTCGTCCCGGCTGTGACGGTGGTCTCGCCAGGTGCCAAAATCCGCTTCACCAACAGCGATGCCTGGGATCACCACGTGCGCATGGCGGCTCCCGGCCTGTCGCTGCCCACTGACCCCGCCGCGACCAGCCCTACCAGCGTGTCAAACGGTTTTGCGCTGCGCCTGGAGGGCAAAACCGAAGGCAAACCTGCCAAATCGGTGGAGGTGACTTTGGACAAACCCGGCCCCATGGGCGCGAGCCTGTTGGGCTGCTTCATCCACGGCTCCATGAGCGGAGCCGTCTACGTGGCTGACTCACCCTGGACTGTGAAAACCGGCGCTGATGGCACCGCCATGCTGGACGACGTGCCTGATGGCGCAGCCACCGTCAGGGTGTGGCATACCGCGCAAGTGGTCGAATTGAAACCCCAAACCGTGCTGGTGGGCGCAACGCCAGGCAAGCTCACTATGCAGCTTGACGTTGTGCCGCGCAGACGGCGCAGCTCGTAGCGGAAACAACTATTTCGCGTTGAGAATCCACAACGCGAGTTTTTTCACGTCCTGCGCCGAGAGTTTCGGCTGGGCGGGCATGGGCAGATCGCCCCACTTGCCAGCGCCGCCATTGCGGATGCTTTCGATGATCCGATCCGCCGCATCGGCCTGCCCGGCGTATTTGCCCGCGACATCCTTGAACGCCGGGCCGACAAGTTTGGTGGCGACTGCATGGCAGGCCAGGCAGTCGTTTTTGCGCGCCAGGGCTTCACTGGCTGCGCTGTTGCAAGCGCCCAAAAATGCGCCTGCCAGCACCATGCCTTTCAACGTGCTGGTGTGAACACCTTTGAAAGCGGGTCCGATGGCGCGCCTGAAGGATGGTGGCTTCATGCTGGCTGCAGCCCCAAATTTGTGAGCCGGGCTGGCTCGACAATTTCTATCCAGTAGCCATCGGGGTCTTTGATGAAGGCAACATCTTTCATCTTCCCCTGGTCGGCGCGTTTCACGAAGACGACCTTGTTCTCATCAAACCATGCCACGGCTGCATCAAGATCGGGCACTGAAAAACAGATGTGGCCAAAGCCTTGGGGCTGCGCGTTGCCATCGTGGTACTTAAAACCCGCGTCGTCCTCGGTGCCCCAGTTGTGGGTCAATTCCAGAATGCCGCGCTGGCTGAAAGTCCATGCCGTTCGCGTGCCTGCATCCGCTGGCACGTTCTCTGCCGGCATGCCAACATGCAGGAAGTAGAGCGAAAATTTCATCTCCGAAAAATCCAGCTTGCGCAGCACCCGCATGCCCATAATGCGGGTGTAAAAATCAAGCGAGACTGTCGGGTCTTTCACACGCAGCATGCTGTGGTTGAGCACAAAGCCGCTGGTTTGGCGGGGCGCGCTGGCACTTACACCCGGGTGCTGTTCGCTTGTAAAACTCATACAAAAGGCTTTCGGTCGTTCTAGTGGTGTACAGATGCAGCGGGCTGCGCAGGCGCGAGGATCGTTCGCAACGCCGCCTGCTTGGTTGCCGCCTCGTCCGTTCGGGGCAACGACAGATAGCGCAGGCAGCACACGCGCAGGAACGATGTGAAATTGGGGCTGTCTTCGCGGCGCGCAAACAGCTCCTCGTGCAGGGCGGCGATCATCTGGTTGGTGGTTTTGTCCTCACGGCTGGCGATTTCGGCCAGCACGTCCCAGAACAGGTTCTCCAGCCGGAGCGTCGTCAGCACATTGTTGATGCGGATGGAGCGTGTGCGGGCCTCGTATTGAATCGGGTCGGCGTTTACGTAGACAGAACACATTTTTTTGTCTCCTTTAGGTGTTTGACAGCATGCATCAAATGGCTTTTTCCGTCATCTGCTTGGCAATGTACTCTGCCTGGCGGATTGCCAGCGTGACGATGGTCAAAGTCGGATTCTCGGCACCACCCGTGGTGAACTGGCTGCCATCGGAAATGAACAGGTTGCTGATGTCGTGTGTTTGTCCCCACTTGTTGCAAACACCATCGCGCGCGTTGGCGCTCATGCGGCAGGTGCCGAGGTTGTGGGTTGACGGGTAGGGCGGCGTCTGGAAGGTTTTGATGGCCCCCGCTGCCTGGTAAACACGCTCCCCTTGCTGGAAGGCGTGTTTGCGCATGGCCAGGTCATTGGCGTGGTCATCAAAATGAACGTTGGGAATGGCGCTGCCCCATTTGTCTTTCAACTCCTTGTGCAGCGTGATGCGATTGGTCTCCTGCGGCATGTCTTCACCGACGATCCACATGCCTGCCACGTTGGTGTAATGGTCCATCCACCAGCTGAAGTCTGCGCCCCAGCCGCCTGGGTTTAGGAATGCCGCCAAAAACGGCACCCCCAGCGCGAGGGTTTCCAGCTCGTAGCCACCGGCAAATCCACGCTTGGTGTCGTGGCCCGATTCATCGCGGATGATGCCCGCCATGGTGGTGCCTTTGTACATGTGCACCGGGTCTTTGAAGGCTCCATAAACCGAGCCTGTCAGGTGGCGCATGTAGTTGCGCCCGACTTGGCCCGATGAATTGGCCAGACCGTCCGGGAACTGCGTTGACGCTGACAGCAGCAGCAAACGTGGCGTCTCAATTGAGTTGCCCGCTACGGCCACAATGCGGGCCTTCTGGCGCTGCTCTTTGCCGTCTTTGTCAAAATACACGACGCCGGTCACCTTGCCCGCCGCGTTGTGCTCAATCCGCGAGACGTGGGATTCCGGGCGCAAATCCAGGTTGCCCGTGGCCATGGCTTTTGGAATTTCAACGTACAGCGTGGACCATTTGGCCCCTGACTTGCAGCCCTGAAAGCAAAAACCCAGTTGCATGCAGCGGCCACGGCCATCGCGGGGTTGGCTGTTGATGGCCATGTTGCCGGTGTGCACTTCTTTGTAACCCAGCTTCATGGCACCGGCATGCAGCACCTTGAAGTTGTTGTTGCCCGGCAGCCCCGGAATGCCGTGGGTGCGGGTGACGCCCATTTTGTCTTCTGCCTTGTCGTAGTAGGGCTCCAGCTCTTTCAGGGTGACTGGCCAGTCCTGCAGGTTGGCGCCCTTGAGTTCGCCGTAGTGGGTTTTGACGCGGAACTCATGCTCTTGCAGGCGCAGGGAGGCACCGGCCCAGTGGGTGGTGGTTCCGCCCACGGTTTTGCAGATCCATGTGGGCAGGTTGGGAAAGTCTTTGGCAACGCGCCAGTTGCCCGAGGTGGTGCGGTTGTCCAGCCACGCGAGCTGGATGAACGACTTCCATTCGTCATTGAGGTAGGTGGCCTGCGACTGCATGGCACCGGCCTCCAGCACGACGCACTTCACGCCCTTGGCGCACAGCTCGTGCGCCAGCGTGCCGCCGCCCGCGCCCGAGCCGATGATCACGACGACGCCGTCGTCATTGTTGTCAAATTTAGCCATGATGGTGTCCTGTATTTTTTGAGTGTGTGTTAGTGGCTGCGATGGATCAGCCGAAATAGGGCGCGGGGCTGGCGGCTCTGGACGGCGTGGGCAGCCACTTCAGGTCTTGAAAGCCGCGGGTGATGTAGCCGCCTTTCTCCCATGCCGAACCCGGGTAGCCCAAGGCCGCGTAGGCCATGTCGTTGTCGTACAGTGAGGTGATGCACTTGCCGCGCACCGCATCAAAAAATGGCGTGCCTTCGATGGACTTGACTGCGGCCAGCTGTTTGGCTGCCGTTGCCTTGGCAAAATTGCCGCCTGCGGCTTTGTCCAGGCTGGCAATGCCTTGCTTGAGCATGCTGGCATTCTTGGCGTCACCGGCACCTGCGTCCAGGTCTTTGGCCAGCAAGGCATAGACAGCATCGGGCAGCTTTTTGTGCGGGTACAGCACCCGGCCCATCTTCATCAACGTGGTGCCCTCGGCCCCGCTCAGGGTTTTGAGTTCAACCGCCCAGGCGCGTGAGGGTGCCAGCGCGGTCAACACACCGCCTGCTGCCAAGGTGCCCAGCAGCAAACCGCTGCCGCGCAACAAACTGCGCCGGGTCAATGGCAGATCAAGCTTTGGCACCTCGCCGCTGACTTCGCCACACCCGTCCGATGAGGCTGGTGGAATTGAAGTGATGGGTATGACTCTCATGTTTGTCTCCGGTTGGGCATTGGAAAAAAGGAACGCTGTTTTTCTGGTTGGCCACTTCACTCTAATTGCAGTGTTGGCCGACGGGGTAATAGGCGGCTAAACGGCTGCCTCAAATTGAGACTGGTTGATCATCGCAAACCCTAATAGGCAAAGGCCAGCATTTTTCGCTTGCGGCGTCTCCCTTCGGATGTCACACCAGCGTCATGCATTCCCCGTAACGTGCGTGGGGTGCTGTCACACACTGCTCAACTCCCTGGGGCCACCCATCATGAAAACCCGGTTTCGATTGCCTTTCAATGCAAGCCGCCAGAGCGGCTTCACCACGCCGCTGCGCCTGTTGCTGGCCACCACCGCCGCATTCTGGGTGGGCGCTGCGCAGCCGCAGGAAGTGGCGACCCGCGTGGCGCGCCAGGTGACTGATCTGCGTTTTCGCGACTTCTTTCGCCTGCCGGTGGGGCCAACGGGCCTGGACATCAGCGACACATTGCGCCAGGCCGATGGACAGACGGTGCGCCTGGTGGGCTACATGGTGCAGCAGGAAAACGCCGCGCCAGGGCGTTTCATGCTAGCGCCGCGTCCGGTGCAGATGAGTGAGCAGGCTGCTGGCGAGGCAGACGATTTGCCGCCCGCCACGGTGATGGTCTATCTGGACCCTGAGCAGCGCGACTGGGCTGTGCCGCACGTGCGTTGCCTGGTAGCGGTGTGCGGCAGTTTGAGCGTCAGCCGCCTGGAGGAATTGGATGGAAGGGTGTCTTGGGTGCGTCTGCAACTCGGGCCTGAATCGGTGCGCGGCATGAGCGCCACCGAGCTGGCCGGCTATCTGCACAACCGGCACCATGGGCATTGAAGCCGTCGTCTTCCAGTGCAGTGCAGTGCCGTGATCGGTCATTTCTGTTTTGCAAGCACTCAATACTATTTATTTAGTAGCTAACTATTAATTGTAGACAAGGGCTACAGGCCAAACGTATAACAAAATTGCGGGTTTTTTAACCCTTGAGCCTGCGCAATTCGCATAGTTGCCTTCCACTGTTCATAAAAATGCTTTCAAGTGCGCGCATCGGTTCGCTGCTGTCATAAAACTTTCACCAAGCCGCTCTAACCTCAAGATCAAGCCGCTGAAATTACGCTTCAGCGGCTTTTTTTTTCATTGTCCCTTCACTGATCCCTTCCCATGAACCAAAAATCAATCCTGCCGCTGCTCCTGGCTTCCGTATTTGCCACATCGGCCGTACATGCCACCCCCACGCTCATTGCCATTGGCACGCTGGGCGGCACCACCGACCTGTCGGGCTTGAACGGAAATCTTGAAAACGGCCTTGCCGCCAACGTTCTGGGCGGCATGGGTTCCGGCCTCGCGTGGGCGGGTGGCAACACCTTCATTGCCACGCCAGACCGGGGGCCGAACGCAACGGCCTACAACGCCGGGGTTGACGACACCACCTCCTACATTGCGCGCTATCAGACGCTTACGTTGAACCTGACGGCCAATGCCAGCGCAGGCCTGCCTTACACACTGACCCCGACGCTGACCGGCACCACCTTGCTTTCCAGTGCAACGCCATTGACGTATGGCAGCGGCACGGCGCTTGGGCTGCCGAGCGGCGCGCCCGCGCAAAACACGGCATTGAGCAACTACTTCACAGGCCGCTCAGACAATTTCGATGCGACCAAGACGTCGACCAACCCAAACAATGGCCGCCTCGACCCCGAAGCCGTGCGCGTGTCGCGCGATGGCAAAAGCCTGTTCATCTCGGACGAGTACGGCCCTTACGTCTACCAGTTTGACCGCGCCACCGGCCAGCGCATCAAGTCGTTTAGCTTGCCCGCCAACCTGGCGATTGCCAACCTGAGCGCCAAAGGCGACACGGAAATTGCGGGCAATACCAGCGGGCGCGTCACCAACAAAGGCATGGAAGGCCTGGCCATCACGCCGGATGGTTCCATGCTGGTGGGCATCATGCAGGCACCTTTGGCGCAGGACAAAAACAAGGTGGTGCGCATCGTCACCATTGACATTGCCACCGGCGTGGTGAGGGAATATGCCTACCTACTCACCACCGGCTCGGGCGTGAGCGAAATCGTTGCCATCAACCACCACCAGTTTCTGGTGGACGAGCGCGATGGCAAAGGCCTGGGAGATGGCAGCGTGGCAGGCGTGAAGCAATTGTTTCGCGTCGACCTGACGGGAGCCACGGAGGTAAGCGCCCTGGCCGGATCCGCTGCCGACCAGCTTGCGCTCAAAGCCGCTGCGGTGCCGAAGACTCTAGTGTTGGACATTGTGAACGTGCTAAACGCCAATGGCATCACGTCTGACCAAATTCCCGCCAAGATTGAAGGCCTGGCGTTTGGTAACGATATCGTCATTGGCGGCATCAAGCAGCACACGCTATTTGTGGCCAACGACAACGATTTTGTGCCCGGCCTGGCAGGTGGCAACAAGTTTTATGTTTTTGCGTTGAGCGATGCCGACCTGGGTGCAACCTTCCAGCAGCAGCAGATTCCCGAGCCGCAAAGCCTGGCGCTGGTGCTGCTGGGCCTGGGCGCTGTCGGCCTTGCCAAACGCCGCAAACAGGTCGCCACCCGCACCGCATAAGCGTGCCAGGCGTCACACGTACAGCGACGTAAAGGGACGTGTGTCGACGTGTGACACCCAGTGTTGATAGCTTCTATTGCGCCGACACGATCACTACAGTGCCAGGGACAACCGTATCCCTGCACCTGTATTTCCGGTGGCGCCAGTGTCCCCAGCTGCACCCGTGTTGCCAGTTGCGCCTTGAGGTCCGGCAGGGCCTGCCGCCACTGTGAAGCAGCCAGTCAAAACGAGCGTTGCTGCGCTGGTGGCCAATAGTGTCGAATATTTCCTGATGATGTTCCGTCCGTGCGCTGGAGCACATAGCGCGGGATTTCTTTTTACCTAGACGCTGTAACCGAATTGCCATGCCGGGTTCACGGTGGTGACATGTTGGCTCACAACAATTGAGGCATCTTTTACCCGCCGGAGAGCCTCCATGGACCGTCGTAGCTTCCTGAATTCAACCACCGTGCCGGGGGGCGCTGTGATCGCCCTGCATGGCCTCACCCACGGGCAAACTTGGGAGTTTGTGTCCGGCCCGCTCAATCCCGTGAAAGACCTCACCGGCGCGTCGCTCTACGCCAAAACGCTGGCTCCCCAGCAGGCGTGATCCGACCTGAATTACAAAGGAGAAACCCATGAAAGAACTGCCAAGCCCCACCCAGCCCCTGTCCTCCATTTTTTGGCCCAGGGGCCTGTTCAACCGCTCCCGCGACCGCGCGCAGATGCCACCCCCAGCGCCCGCCGCGCAGGCGGGTGTCGCCGCGCGCGGCGGCCTGGCCGTGTCGTGGGCCAAGACCAGCGATGATGTCCGCCAGACGCAGCGTCTGCGCTTTAACGTGTTTTCAACCGAGATGGGCGCGCGCCTGGATACGACGTCGCCGGGCCACGACGTCGATATCTTCGACGATTACTGCGAGCATCTTCTGGTGCGGGATGTGGCAACTCGGGCCGTTGTGGGCACTTACCGGGTGCTCACACCGACGCAGGCCGCGCGCGTCGGCAGCACTTACAGCGACACCGAGTTTGACCTGGTGCGGCTGCGCGCCGTGCGCGACCAGATGGTGGAGCTTGGACGCAGCTGCGTGCACCCCGACTACCGCAATGGCGGCGTGATCATGACGCTGTGGGGCGCCTTGGGCGAGTTCATGGTGCGCAACAGCTATGAGTCCGTCATCGGCTGCGCCAGCATTCCCATGCTGCACAACGGCATCGTCACTGGCGACGTGGCGGCAAGCATCTGGGAAAAATTGCGTCACACCCATTTGGCGCCGGTTGAGTATCACGTGCGCCCCCGGTTGCCGCTGCCGCTTGACCAGTCCAACAGCAGCCTTGATGTAGAGATTCCATCACTGATCAAAGGTTACCTGCGCACCGGCGCCAAATTGCTTGGCCCTCCAGCCTGGGACCCGGAATTCAATACGGCGGACCTGCCCATGATCATGCACTTCAAGGGCCTGCCTGACCGCTATCGAAAACACTTTCTGGGGGCGTGATGCGGTCGGCCCCTACCGCATCAAGTGCCTTGAGCGCATTCAATGCCATCGGTGCCTGGGGCCGCACCCGTGGGGATGACGCTACAGCAAGCCACGAAGACCACCCGTCAGCGCCTGGCGCAACCCATCTGCGTGCCGTGTTCATCTCTGACTTGCATCTGGGCACGCCCGGCTGCCAGGCCGAGGCGCTGCTGGATTTTTTAAGGACGCACCCCAGTGACTTCCTGTACCTGGTGGGCGACATTGTGGACGGCTGGCAGCTGCGGCGCAGGTGGTATTGGCCGCAGTCGCACAATGACGTTGTGCAAAAGCTGCTGCGCCGTGCGCGCAAGGGCTGCCGGGTGGTGTTTGTGCCAGGCAACCATGATGAGTTTGCGCGGGCCTTCATTGGGCATCAGTTTGGCGGCATTGAGGTCATGCAAGATGCGGTGCACACCACGGCCGATGGCCGCAGCCTGTGGGTGATGCATGGCGACTACTTTGACGGCGTTGTTCAGTGTGCCAAGTGGCTGGCGTACCTGGGCGATAACCTGTACGAATTCACGCTCAGGGTTAATCGCCATCTCAACACGCTGCGCGCGCGGCTTGGCATGCCTTATTGGTCGCTGTCGGCCTATTTGAAGCACCGGGTTAAAACGGCCTTGAATTACGTGATGGATTTTGAAGTTGCTGTGGCGCACGAAGCCAAACGCCGGGGGCATCACGGCGTGGTCTGCGGACACATCCACCGGGCCGAGATGCGCGAAATCGACGGCACCCTGTATTGCAACGACGGCGACTGGGTGGAGAGCCGCACGGCGTTGGTGGAGCACTTGGACGGGCGGCTCAAGCTGGTGCACTGGCGGGCCGGTGCTCGCCCGGGCAAGTCCGCCACTCTTTCGGATAATCAGCCGGCCTGCGTGGCAACTGCAGGTGTTGTCACATGAATGTCATGAAACCAATGAACAATAAGTCATGATATTGACACAAAAACAAATCTTGGCTGTGTCAGCGACGCCCACTGGCGGAAAGCCGCTGCACGCCGATCGCAGCCTTGTTTTGCTCGACCGCGACCACAGCATTCTGGCCTTCAATGAACGGGTGCTGGATTGGGCTTACCGCAAAGACGTCCCCCTGGTTGAACGCCTGCGCTACCTGTGCATCGTTTCGTCCAACCTGGATGAGTTTTTTGAGGTGCGGGCCGAGCCGCATCTGGCCGCCAAACAAAACAGCGATGCCAAGGGCGCATTCACCGTGGCATCTTTTGAAGCTCTGGCCGGCGCTGCCCATCGCCTTGTGAACCGCCAGTATGAGCTGTACAACGATGAATTGCTGCCTACCTTTGAGGAACATGGCATCAAAATCGTCTCCCATGGGGATCGCAATGTGGCGCAAAGACGCTGGGTGAAGCAGTATTTTGATCGGGAGGTGCGTCCGTTGCTGATTCCCGTTGGGCTCGACCCATCGCATCCGTTTCCCCAGGTGGCCAACAAGTCGCTGAACTTTATCGTGCGCCTGGGCGGGCGAGATGCGTTTGGGCGGGACAACGAAATTGCGATTGTGAAGGTGCCGCGCGTACTGCCGCGCTTGATTGCCATGCCTGCCAAAGTAGCGGGCGGCAAGCGTCTGTTTGTCTCACTCTCCAGTGTCATTCGCGCGCATTTGAACGAGCTGTTTGTGGGCCGCGAGGTGGGCCAGTTTTCGCAGTTTCGGGTGACCCGTCACTCTGACCTGGCCGTTGACGAGGACGATGTAAAAAACCTGCGTACAGCGCTGCGGCATGGCCTGCAACACCGGCACTATGGCCAGGCGGTACGGCTTGAGGTGTCTGCAGGGTGCTCCGAATACCTGTCCAGCTTTTTGCTCAAGGAGTTTGATCTGCCGGCGCTTGCGCTGTACCGCGTGCACGGACCGGTGAATCTGGTGCGCCTGACCCAGTTGATCGATCTTCTGGATGACCCGAAGCTATGCTTCCCGGCGTACAAGGCGTGTTACCCGACCCAAATCAATCCCGGACAATCGATCTTTGAGCAGCTCAGGGCGCGTGACATCTTTATTCACCAGCCCTATGAGAGTTTTGACGGTGTGCTGGATTTTTTGCGTGAGGCCGTCAATGACCCGGCGGTGCTGGCCATCAAGCAGACGATTTACCGCACCGGCTCCGATTCAGCCTTGATGGACCTGCTGCGCGAGGCCGTGCGCCGTGGCAAGGAGGTGACTGTGGTGTTGGAGCTGAAGGCCCGCTTCGATGAAGAAGCCAACATCAATTGGGCGGAGATGTTGGAAGCCATCGGTGCGCAGGTGCTTTATGGCGTGGTCAGCCTGAAGACGCATGCCAAGATGATGCTGATCACCCGCCGCGAGGGTCGGCAGCTAGTGCGTTACGGCCACCTTTCCACCGGCAATTACAACCCGCGTACGGCCCGGCTGTACACCGATATCAGCCACATGACGGCCGACGCCGCGCTCACGCAGGACATGGAACACGTTTTTGTGCACCTGGCCAGCCAAAACCGGGTGCCCACGCTTCAGCGCCTTTGGCTGGCGCCTTTCGATTTGCAGCGCCAACTGGTGGAGAAGATCACCGCCCTGGGGGCTGCTGCTTTGGCAGGCCACGCGACCCGCATCGTGGCCAAGATGAATGCCCTGACCGACGAATCCATCATCAGCGCGCTGGTTTCGGCCGGTCAACTCGGTGTGAAGATTGACCTTATCGTTCGCGGTGCCTGCATGTTGCCGGCCGGCGTACCGGGCCTTACAGACAACATTCGTGTGCGTTCAGTGATTGGGCGTTTTCTTGAGCATTCGCGGGTTTTCTACTTTCGAAAGGACGATGCCGACCAGCTGTACCTGTCCAGCGCAGACTGGATGAACCGCAACATGCTGCGCCGCATAGAGCTGGCCTGGCCGGTGAACGACCCGGTGCAGCGACAGCGCATTGTGGACGAATGCCTGGTCGCGTATTTGCAAGATGGTGTGGACGCGTGGGACCTGCTGCCCAATGGCAGTTATGCCCGTGTGAAACGCACCAGCCGGGCGGATGGTAGGGCCCATGGTGCCCAGAAGGCGTTGATGACGCGGTACTCGGCGGTACCGATCGCCAGCGAGCCAGCCCCACACGCGGCAGGGCACGGGGCGAGTTGATGGACCTTGTCCTGTGGCGGCATGCCGAAGCGCAAGACCTGCAGGACGGGCAGGACGACACGTCGCGTGCGTTAACGGGCCGAGGAGAGAAGCAGGCCGCGCGCATGGCCCATTGGCTAGACCGGCAATTGCCGGAAGGCACGCGAGTGCTGGTCAGCCCGGCACGCCGCTGTGAGCAGACGGCGTTGGCCTTAGAGCGCAAATACAAAATCAGGCCTGAGCTTGCCATTGGCGGCACGATTGAACAATTGTTGGAAGCGGCGCAATGGCCGCACGGCAAGGCCACGGTGCTCATCGTCGGCCACCAACCGGTGCTGGGACAGGTCATCGCCCGGCTGCTGGGCTTGAACGCGAGTGAATGCGCGGTCAAGCGCGGCGCAGTCTGGTGGCTGCGCAACAGAGAGCGCGCAGACCTTTCCCAAACCGTAGTGGTGACGGTGCAGTCACCCGAGGTTTTGTAGTATTGCTACGTAAAATATAGCTAGACATGCACTTTTGACGGGGGCTAGAGGCGTTATTTACCCCAAAAATACAGGAAATTTGCCGATTTTTCCGTCTTTGCACCGGGTTACAGCCCAGTAAGGCCCAGCCAGGCCCGCACCTGGGCTGCTACCCACGGGCCAGCGTCCAAGGGTAGGTCGTGGCCGGCACTTGGATGCAGGCGCAAGTTGCATTGCCACCGGCTGGCAAGTGTTTTTGAACATGCGACCGAAACCAGGCGGTCCTGCGTGCTGGCCAGCAGCAATGTGGCGACAGTGGGTTTGCCGTGCGGCGCACAAAACCGGGTAGCGGCAACAAGTTGCCTCACAGCGTTGGCGCGCGAGACGGGGTTGGCCTGCCGCCAAGCCAGCCAGAGGGGCAGGAGCTTGTCTTCGCCAGACTGGCCCGCGTGGTTGCTTGTGAGGCGCAGAATGGTCCGCTCCCAATGTTGCGGGGTCGCGCCGATGACGCCCAGTTTCAACAGAGCCGCGTAATTTGCAGGTCGCAGCCGCTCGTAGAGCGCGCTGAAGGGCCGCAGGCTGGTGTTGATCAGCACTTGGGCCACCACCTCGTGAGGGTAGGTGCTGGCCCAGGCCACGGCGACCATCGCCCCGAGCGACATGGCCAGCAGGCGATAAGGCGGCGCAATGTGGCGGGCCATCAATTGGTCTCGGCAACTCTCCACCATGGCTTGCACGTTTGTCGGACTGGTCTGCAGGTTCAGGTAGCCATTGCCCGGCAAGTCCAGCGTGACGACGCGGCTGTCGGGAAGCGCGGTTTCAAACTGTGCGATAAAGGCGCCCCAGTGACGGCTTTCGCGCGTCAGGCCACGAATAAAAATCCAGGGCGATTTGTCCGCCGAGGTGGCGATGTTGGTATCTGTCGCGGTTGCGGTTGCGGTGTCGATATTGGTGCCGGGATGCGTGGTGTCGATTGCCATCAATACCAGTCTTGCAACGCCTGCGCATGATGCTGCGCTCGGGTAAGCGGACCGGGCATCCACAGGTGCTGCCCACAGGCAGCTCTGGACAGAAAGTCCAGTAACAGTTGATGCTGCCGCAGCACGCGCTGCTGCCGGTGCTCAATTAGCGGGTTGAAAAGGCCGTGGCGCGAAAACAGCTGACGCGGGTTCTTCTTGACCCAAAGCCATGAGCCCATCTCCAACGTCAGCGGTAAAAAAACACGGCCTGGCCGGGCGCAAGCCTGCAGGTACAGATAGTCCCACAGATCGCCATGCGCCAGGTATTGCAGGCTTTGCGGCTCAATGATGTAACGGTGGTGGCTGTTGGACTGCACGAAAATGCTTTGAAGTGCGTGCATTTCTGCCAGGTGTGTGATGGGCGCGCGGGTGTGGGCAAACGGGAACCAGATGCGGTCGCGCGCGCCGAAGCCCGAGTGGCAATCCACGCTCAGACTGAAATCGCGCGATAACAGCTCGGCTGCCACCACGTCGCACACGGCTTGGCTCTCTGTCTGCATGGGTGCATCCAGCGGACCACGGTACCACGGCAGCCCGGCGCTGATGCGTTGCCCGCCCACCAGGAAAGGCACCGGATCTTTTGTGTCCACCGGCGCATTGCGCATCAAATCGATTCCATTGGGGTTGGCGCGTGTGCCACGGGCCATGCCGCCGGGGTTGACGATGGGCATGAACACCAGGCGTACCGATTCAAGCTGCCGGTGCAGCGTGCTGTCCCACTGCAAGCGCATCACCAGGCTTTGTAAATAAGCAATCACCACACCCGCCCCAATGCGCTCCAGGCCGTGCACGCCGCCAAAATAGCCAACGGCCGGCACATCCAGCGATGGGTTGCCTAAGGTGATCACATGGACCGGATAGCGCCCTTTGCCCGGCAAATCCACTTCACAGGCAATGCGTGACGACAGCCGGTCTGCGCCCAGCTCAATGATGCGCTCCAAGGCGGTCAGCTCGGGCAATGCGGTCGTGTTCAGCATTGCATTTCTTTGGCTACCCTGTGGTGACACGGCCCTGACATATTGCGCAGATAGCCTCGCAGTTACCTCACTGTAAGACGCAAGTCCACCCCATCATGTTGCACAAATCTGCTTTTTTCCGGGCCATTGCCATTCCGGCGTGCCTTCTGTGGGGCGTGCTGGAATTTGCCGCATTGCAGCGCTCACGGTTTCAGGCCCACTTCACGCATACGTCACCGCACCGCTTGCGGCCACGCTGATGGTTTTGCCAACGGCTGCGGTGTAGGTTTGTGACTTGACGGTGCTCATGAACACGTATTCGCCCTTCACCGCATCGGCCGTCACCGTCATCAGCAGGTAGCCCCGGCGGATCGTGTCGGCGTAGTTCAGGTCATCAATCAGGCCTAGGCCTGCGCCAATGGCCGTGGCACCCAGTTGCGACACCAACGCGCTGCCATCCAGCGAACTGGCCAGCGCGCCCAGGCCCGCGCTCTCAAACCCAGGCGCAGTGACCGAGGAGCCCGCAAACTCGACGCCGACTTTGACGCCAGTCAGGGTCGTCAGGTTGGTGAACCAGGCATTGTGCGAGTCGCCCGATAGCGCCACCAGTTTCTTGTTTTGCGCGCGCGCCGTTTGCAGAATGGCCTCGCGGTTGCTGGGGTAGCCGTCCCACGAATCCAGGTTGAAGGGCAGCGTAGGGTTGAGGGTGGTGTTGAGCAGCCCGGCCTGGGTCGGCGTCAACGCGGCTGCACCGGCAGCGGCCCGGGTCGCCTTGGCTGTCAGGTACGCGCTGACGGCGGCCTGCACGGCAGCCGGGTTGGGCGGGTTGGCACCCTGTGCGGCCAGCACCGAGCCGGGTATCCACATCCGCGCCATGATGTCCTGGTTGCCCAAAAACTGCCATGTCGCGGTGGAAGCAGCCATGCCACTGGTGAGCCAGTTCTGCTGGGCAGTGCTGACCATTTTTCGCGATGCATCGGTGCCGGTCCTCAAGCCGGTTATGTAACGGCCAACGCCCCCATCGGCATCGCCAAAGTTGTCGTATTGCTGGTCGCGCCCTTCAATGCGGGTGTCCAGCATGTGCAGGGTGAACAGCTTGCCAAAGTCAAAACTGCGGTAGATTTTGAGCAGGTTGGCGGCATCGGGCGTGCGGATCGGCATCCACTCGTGGTAGACGCGGGCGGCAATGGCCTTGCGCGTGTTCCAGTCGCCCTGGGTGGCCGCCTTGTGGTTTTCAGCACCGTTGACGTAGGCGTTGTTGGCAAATTCATGGTCGTCCCACACCGTGATCCACGGCATTTTTGCGTGCAGCGCCTGCAAATTGGGATCAGACCTGTACCGGGCATAGCGCGCCCTGTAATCGGCCAGTGTGACGATGTCTGTGGCGGGGCTGGTCACACGGCCCAACGCCACGGCATCGGCATTGCCAAACTTGGTGGCTTCAGCGCCGTATTCGTAGATGTAGTCCCCCAGGTGAATAGCGAACTGCGCATCCGACTTCGCCGCTGCATCGTACGTGTTGAAAAAGCCTTCCGAATACAGCGCGCATGAAAACACCGCGAACTTGACCGAAGCGGCATTGGCCGCTGGCAAGGTGCGGGTGGTGCCGACGGTGGAGCTGGTTCCGGCTTCATCAAGGAAGCGGTAAAAATAGCTGGCACCCGCCGCGAGCCCGGTGACATCCACTTTGGCGGTGAATGAGGTGGCTTCACTGGTTTCTACCCTGCCAGACCTGAGGATGCTGGCGAACGCGGCATCGGACGCGACCTGCCAGGTCAAGCCAACCACGGCTGTGCTGTCTGCAATTTTGGCGTGGGTCCAGAGCATTACCCGGTCTGCCAGCGGGTCACCGCTGGCGACACCGTATTTGAATTCTGCGGTGGGTGCGTCCGAACCGCCGCAGGCCACCAGCACGCTGCTGACGGCTGCTGCGGTGGCAGCGGATGTGGATGTGACGATGAAGTTGCGGCGGCTGCTTGGGTCGGCCATAGTTGAATGCTCCTGGTAAGTACATGATTGAACTAAAGCCGTATGACAGAGGTATGAAAATACTTTGGAGTGAGATTGCATTTTGCGCAACATCAACAAGAGACGCGGGTACCGCAAATTGGATATATGTAGCTACTGAAAGAGGAGCGTTTTGGTGGTAAACAGGTGGCTAAAAAGAGCTGAACAGAGCTTCTGCGCTGTTATGGAAGCGCTGAACAAGTCCCCAGCGGCGTGCGATCAGCCGGGCTCGGGCGGTCTGCTGCGTTGAATTTCTTGCCAATAGCTTGGCTATTGCCTGCGAAATCCACCTTGCATCCCATCCCGATCCGGCTGCCGCACATCCGCCAGGACATATTCAGCGCTTCCTTAACTCTTTGGCCTCGAGTCTCTCCAGGTAGCCCGACTAATTTGAACTCATCCATCGGATGCCACAGCGTACAGTCGGCTGCGCTTGCAACGCGCTATCCGCATCGATGCCGGTACCCGGATTGAAGAAAACGTAAACGGTACACGCGGATGCGGTGTGATGGGCAGAATCGACCGCCCCTCAAGAAAAATCAGCCGTCGCAGCTTGCGGTCTTAGCCGAGGTAATGCAAGTTCGCAGCAACTTGCGATTGATGTCATAGACCTGAAGTTGCCAGTTCGGGGCGCTGCCGTTTGTCACTGCAATTCTGTCAATAACCAAGAAGCTGAATTCGGTCAACACAGCCGTTTCACGTTTGCCCGCAGCAGTAATAGCGCTGGAGCTGAAGTTTTGAGGATTTTTTGCAAGCGATGTATACCAGCTCGCAGCCTTGACAGTTGCGCTATTGATGATCTGATCAAACCACGGCCAGCGCCCCCCAGTGATGTTGTTGCCAAATCCGGTGGCTGCCAGGGCAGCACCGCTGTTGGCTTCAATCAGACCTTCAAGGTTGTCGCCAGACGTACCCATCAGCACCGAGATGGGCATGCCTGTTTCAGCCGGTTGGCTGATCATTTGAAAGCCATGAATATGGCCTGCATGGGTCATTTGAGTATTGGCAGGTAGCACACCATTGCCGTTGTCCACACTCTCAGCGCCTGGCGAGATTGCTTTTTGAAATTGCCAAGTGCGGGCAGCTGCCGGCTGAGGTGCGTTGCCAGCAACCGCGGCGCTACCAGCATAGGCGAACAACGGTTTGTGGCCGACGATCCAGGTCACTTTAGTGGGATCTTTAGACACCGGCAAATTACTTAACGCCGTAAGTTGACGGGCCGTGCGGACGTGGTCGCCATTCGTGCTGCCCATGCTGGCGCTAAGGCCCGGAACGTCGTTCATCATGCCGACGTCAATGAGTACAAGATGCAAATCGCCCAGTACCGCAGACACGGGGTCAACGTATTGGCTGCAGTTTTTTGAATTGGTGTAGCTGGTACCCCGGACGTACTTGAAGTTGGCTGCGGCACCGTCGGTGCCGTCGTATTCAGGCTCATCCGACCTTGCATAGGTTGTGCCGACTTTAGGAAAGTTGCGGGTGTCCAAAAATCGAAACCAGCCTTGCGCTGCACGGTCACACAACTCGTGGTTGCCGCGGGTTAATGCCCAAGGTGCCATGCTCAAAAGCGGGCCTGCGGGCTTGAAGAAGTCTTCTTCCCAAGCGCGCCAACCGAAGGTAATGGAGTCGCTGATGCCTGCGGTGGCGAACTTCGCTTTGACTGTTGCGTTGTCTTGTTGCGAGCCGCCGTTGGCCGCATTGCCCGCACCGCCAAATACCTGCTCAACACCCTCGGGAAAGCCTTCGCGGTAATGCATGTCGCCGTTGTGCACGATCAAGTCGGGGTTGAAGCTGGCGGCAACCCGCGACAGTTTGTTGTAGGGCCAAGCCGCTTCGCTGGTGCAGTCTTGCAGGCGGTCGCCGCCGGAGGCCACGCCTTCGGGGGTTTGTAAAAACGCCGTGGGGCCTTTGACGCGGCAACCCGTGTCACCAATTACCAACACGCGGTTCACGTTGGTGGTGCCAGACATTAGCTTGAGCGGCTTCCCATTGATGCTGGCCGAAGTGGCCGTGGCGGGCAAGCGTGCCTCACACGTCAAAACTGGGAAATCCACCAAACGGCTGGAGCCATAGAAATCACCCCGCGAAGCAACACCGCTTACGGCAGGTGCGCGCACGGTCATCGTCGACTCTACGCCATTGACGCGGATTTTTGGGCAGACCGCATTCCCGCTGGCATCGGGCACCACAATCGTGCGCGCCACCATACCGCCTGACGTGTACAAATTGCTTGGAGCCGACGTGGCGGCGTTGGTCGAGATTCGCGTCGCAAATGTGGCCGCGCCAATAGTCACGCCAGCCGTTGCCGGGTTCGTGGCCAGCGTGGGAGTGGTGGGCGTGCCATTTGGCGATGGCACGATTGCCGTGATCTCCAGTTTGCTGGCAGGACTGTGGTCCGCGCCAACCTGTGTCCAGCTGTATTTGACCGTACCCGTCGTGGCGGTGGGTGCCAACGTGCCGCGCAGCTCAGTGGCTAAGTCCCTGCTCTCGGTGCGCCCCGCAGCTACGGCAGATGTCACGTCTTGGAGCACGGCTATCAGGTTCTTGCCATAACCTTGCAAAGTGCCTTTGACGACTGCGTCGGTTTCAGTGTTGTAGTTGCCCAATACTTTTGCGGCTTCCAAGCCCAGCGCGTCCGCCAGCTTTTTGCGGGCGGTATCTAAGGTAGTGCCTGCGTCCAGGTCAGCAGACACGGTAGACGAAAGCGCACTTACTACGGAATTACCGCTGGCCCACAATGCACTGTGGCTGCGCAAAACAAACCGCGTGGTAACAGCTTTGCGATCGGAGAAATCAGCTTTTTCTGCGACAAAAGCGTCTGTGCCCACATCGGCAATGAGGTCTGCCCCCGGGACGGATTGAATCGCAAATGCACCATCACGGGCAGTACGAGACTGCGGTTCGTTGGCGTCGCACAGTCCGTTTTTGTTCACGTCCATACAGACGCGCGCGTTCTCGATGTACGAGCCGACGACGGAACCTGTGTAGTTGGTTCCTGAGCTGCCGCCGCCTTCGGAATCGCTGCCGCCTCCACAGGCAACTAAAAGGACGGACAAGGAAGTCGTGCTGAGTAAAGCGATGTGACGTTGAATCATGGGTTTTCAGATGGCTGGGATCGAGGATTGCAAAGACCCCAACTATGTCGCACAACTATGACCGTCGTGTGACAGGTTGACGTCCTACATCCAGAGGGACGCATCGTTCGAGTCGCGTTGGTGTCGAAATAAAAGTGAGCGCTATGCCAAGAGCAAAACGGTGGTTGGCTCGGACGTCAGCAAAATGCTATTGCCCCGAACTGCTCGGGTTTGCGGCGTGAAATCGGTTTCGAGCAACTATGTCGCCGCAAGAATCCGCGTGCGGCTACGGCGCTGCTATCACCTGCAATGCGGTCGTCAGGCTGATCTCATAAATTTTGTCTATGCCATGTCGAGTTTTGACATCTTGGGGGCCAGGACGCGCCATGGACCCGCGCACCCCTGGGGGCAGGGCGGACACCATGACCAATCGGTCTGGTTCGTTGGGCTTGCCAGCCACTGCCATCCCCAACAGTCGCCCGGCGGCATCAAACACCGGGCCACCACGCAAATCGGCACGTGCGCGTGAGCTTGGGCCGGAGCTAGTGTAGTGTTGCATATATATTGAACTATTATTGGTTGTCCTGATCTTACCCTGAACATTGCAGTTTCGAGGGGTATCCGAATGAACAGTCGCAGGGGAGTAGTCGAATTTGGCCAGGATGACCTGGAGACTTTGCTTCGCTGGAGTACATCAAGCCTAGCAAGCGTTCGTTGCGCGGTGCGCGCCAATATGATTTTGATGGCGGCCACGGGGTATTCCGACCTTGTGATTGCACAGGA
>JANYJD010000090.1 GCA_025358555.1 Rhodoferax sp. | reverse complement strand
CATCAATGTGGTGGACAACCTGGGCCTCAACTACGCCAGCGCCGCCAGCCCCGGCTACACCGTGTTTGGCAAGGTGGTGCTTGGATTGGACGTGGTAGACCTGATCCGGCTGGTGCCCACCACGACGCGAACCGGCGATGGGGTGTACCAGAATATTCCGGTCGCCAACGTGGTGATCCAGTCGGTGGCGCAGACACGCTGACACACGCGATGACAACATTGCAAGACTGCCAGCAGCGTGACGCCCAAGACCCACTGCGCGGCCTGCGCAACCAGTTCAGCCTGCCACCAGGACTGATCTACATGGACGGCAATTCCCTGGGCGCATTGCCCAAAACCGCCGCCGCCCGCTTGGCGGAGGTGGTCACGCAAGAATGGGGCGTCGGCCTGATCCGCTCCTGGAACAGCGCGGGATGGTTTGAGCAACCACAGCGGCTGGGTGACAAGATAGCGCGCCTGATTGGGGCCAACCCCGGCGAGGTGGTGGCAACCGACAGCACGTCGATCAACCTGTACAAGGTGCTTTACGCCGCGCTCAGCATCGCCGCCCATGACGCGCCTGGCCGCAAAATAATCGTGAGCGAGTGCAGCAACTTTCCCACCGACCTTTATATCGCCGAGAGCCTGTGCAAGGAACGTGGCTTGCGCCTGCAATTGGTCGAACCTGAAGAGATTGCCGCAGCGCTCAACTCTGATGTGGCTCTGCTGATGCTGACCCACGTCAACTACCGCACAGGCGCGATGCACGACATGGCGGCCATCACGGCCGCGGCCCACACAGCCGGTGCATTGACGGTGTGGGACCTGGCCCACAGCGCGGGCGCGGTGCCGGTTGATTTGACCGGCGCGGACGCTGATTTTGCCGTGGGCTGCGGCTACAAGTACCTGAACGGCGGCCCCGGCGCACCCGCCTTCGTGTGGGCCAACCCCCGGCACACGGGCCGCCAGGACATCGACGTGCAACAGCCCTTGAGCGGCTGGTGGGGCCACGCTGCGCCCTTCGCATTCACACCTGGCTACGCCCCGGCGCCCGGCATCACCCGCTACCTGTGCGGCACGCAGCCGATTTTGAACATGGCCGCGCTGGAGTGCGGGCTGGACACCGTGCTGGCCGCCGAGCCGCTGGGTGGCATGGCCGCGCTGCGGACAAAGTCTCTGGCGCTCACCGATCTGTTCATTGACCTGGTGGCGCAGCGTTGCGCCGGCCATGGCCTGGGGGTGGCAACGCCGATGGCGCACGCGTTGCGCGGCTCGCAGGTGTCGCTGACTTGGGAAGCTTCAGGGCGCGAAGGCTCAGGTGCGTTCGCCATCATGCAGGCCCTGATTGCGCGTGGGGTGATTGGCGATTTCCGCGCGGGTGAGCCCGACATCCTGCGCTTTGGCTTCACGCCGCTTTACGTGGGGTTTGAGGATGTGTGGCACGCGATTGAGCATTTGCGGCAGGTGCTGGAGACGGCAGAGTGGACGCGCCCGCAATTCAACCAGAAATCGGCAGTGACCTGACTGAGCCTCGCGTACCGGACATCCGGGCGGTATCGGGTATCCTGCAATCGGGCACGATGTCAATGACTTTTACAACCAGGCAAACCATGTTAAAAATTTCACGTCCGCTTGGGCTCAAGGCCCCCACTATCGCTGCGCTCAGCGCCTGGCTCCTGCTGACGGGCCCCGCAACGGCCGACGACAACCGCATCGACACCATCCGACCGGATGCCCCTGCGCTGGCCAAATACGGCAGCCTGGGCATCGGCGTCAAGACCATCCAGTTGACCAACCCGAAGCAGCTTGACATCGTCAACGCCAAAGCGGGTGAACCCATGCCCACCTACGATCGGCCATTGACAGTGGAAGTCTGGTACCCAGCCAAACCGTCGCCTGATGCGGCCAATGCGGGCCAGTACCGCGTCATCTCGCGCGACCCAAAAACCGAGGTCACGCTTTATGGCAAGGCGCTGCGGGATGCGCAGGCAGATGCCTCAGGCGGCCCGTACCCGCTGCTGATCATCTCCCACGGCTACCCCGGCAACCGTTTTCTGCTGAGCCACCTGGGCGAGAACCTGGCCAGCAAGGGCTACGTGGTCGCCTCGATTGACCACACCGACAGCACCTACAGCGACCAGACTGCCTTTGGCAGCACGCTGCTGAACCGCCCGCTGGACCAGCTGTTTGTGCTGAACCAGATGGCCAAACTCAATGCCGGTGATGCAAATGATGCAATCAAGGGCGCACTCAAGGGCATGGTCAATGCCGACACCACGGGTTTGATTGGCTACTCCATGGGCGGGTACGGCTTGATCAACACCATCGGCGGCGGCTTCTCGGCGGGCGTCATGTCGTCAACGCTGGCACCGCCCAATGGCGCGCTGGCCGTGCGCCAGGCCGGCAACCCGGCCTACGCCGCGTCGATGGACCCGCGCATCAAGGCGGCGGTGGCATTCGCACCCTGGGGCTGGAACCGCGGCTTTTGGGACGCTGCGGGCCTGGCGGGCATCAAGACACCGGTGTTCTTTATTGCGGGCAGCGTGGACGATGTGTCGGGCTACGCTCCCGGCGTGCGCAACATTTATGAGGCCAGCGTCAACGCGCCACGCTACCTGCTGACCTTTGAGAACGCCAACCACAACGCCGGTGCGCCCATGCCCGCGCCCAAGGAGAGCTGGAAGCCGGTGCCCAACCTCAAATTCATCCCGGCCGAGCACTACATTGACGCGGTGTGGGACAACGCCCGCATGAACAACATCTCGCAGCATTTCGCCACCGCCTTTTTGGCGAAATTCCTGAAGAACGACACGTCGGTGGACCCGTACCTGAACCTGCTGGAAAACGCCAAAGACGGCAAATGGTCCGCCGAGGCCGATGGCAAATTCAAGGCCGACCACACTTACTGGAACGGCTTCCCCAACCGCACGGCCACAGGCCTGCGGCTGGAGCAGCGCAAGCCCTGAATTGCAAATCGGCACGCCCTGACGCCAACAGGCCAAGCAGCTCGTCCCACAGGAACAAGCGATGCAAGCGCCCGAAAAAATCGTGCTGGAAGAGAAAGCCCAGCTCGACTTCAGCCGCAGCATGAGCTACGGCGACTACCTGCATCTAGACGATCTTCTTAACGCGCAAAAACCGCTCTCGCCCGACCATAACGAGATGCTGTTCATCATCCAGCACCAGACCAGCGAACTGTGGATGAAACTGATGCTGCACGAGTTGCGCGCGGCCATTGCCAACGTGGCGAATGACGAACTCGGCACGGCCTTCAAGATGCTGTCGCGCGTGAGCAAAATCATGGAGCAGTTGGTGCATGCCTGGGACGTACTGGCCACCATGACGCCGCCTGAATACAGCGCCATCCGCCCCTACCTGGCCAATTCCAGCGGCTTCCAGAGCGCGCAGTACCGTTGCATTGAGTTTGCGCTGGGCAACAAGAACGCGGCGATGCTCAAGCCCCACCAGCACCGCCCCGACCTGCTGGCGCAAGTGCAGGCGGCCTACGCAGCGCCATCGCTGTACGACGAAGCCCTCAAGCTGCTGGCGCGCCGGGGCCTTGCCGTGCCGGCGACCCACACGCAGCGCAACTGGACGCTACCCTACGAAAAAAGCGACGAAGTAGAGCAAGCCTGGCTGGTGGTCTACCGCAACCCCAAGGAACATTGGGACCTGTACGAGTTGGGCGAAGAACTCACCGACCTGGAAGACGCCTTTCGCCTCTGGCGCTTTCGCCACGTCACCACGGTAGAACGCGTGATTGGTTTCAAGCGCGGCACCGGCGGCACCGGCGGCGTGAGCTACTTGCGAAAGATGCTGGACGTGGTGCTGTTTCCTGAAATCTGGTCGCTGCGCACCGAGTTGTAGAAGCTACAGGCAACTTTGAAACCCTTTGCACAAACCGAATCACTTTAAACACCTTGCCGCCACTCCCCCAACCCAAGACTTTCCTGCAACAAAGCGGAAACAACCCCATGGTCAGAATTGTAAAAAAAGGTTCAGTATGGACCGTGATCCACAGCCGCTTTGCCCAGGCCCGTAATGCCATGGACCCCGAAAGCGCCGATGCCCTGGTCAGCGCTTTCAAGGAGTTTGACGCAGACCCGTCTGCCAGCGTAGCAGTGTTGTAGGGCGAAGGCGGTGCTTTTTGCGCTGGCTGGGACGTGAAATATGCCAGTACGCTGAGCGACCGCGATGCCTTTCAGCGCGACATGGTAGAAGGCCTGGCCTTCCCCACCGGCGCCAATGAGGCACCGCGTGGCCCGGTCGGCCCGACGCGGCTGGAACTAAGCAAGCCGGTGATTGCAGCGGTCGAAGGACCGTCGGAGGCCGGCGGTACGGAGCTGGCGTTGTGGTGTGACTTGCGTGTGATGGCCGAGTCGGCCTACTTTGGCGTGTACTGCCGCCGCTGGGGCATCCCATTGCTGGATGGCGGCAGTGTGCGGCTGGCCCGGCTGGTCGGACAGGGCGGCGCGATGGAGATCATCCTCAGCGGACGCAAGGTGCCGGCTGACGAGGCTTTGCGTATTGGCATGTGCGAGCAGTTGGTGCCCCATGGCGGCGCACGTGAAGCTGCCGAGGCCATGGCTCGCAATATCGCGCGTTTTCCGCAAGCAGCCGTGCGGGCCGACCGGCGTTCTGTCCTGGAGAGCCACGGTTTGCCGGTGCGTGAGGCGCTGCGCCGTGAATGGGCCAACGGCGTTGATGCCCGCTACAAGGACGGCGCAGCCGGTGCTGGCCGTTTTGCCAGCGGCCTGGGCCGCCATGGCGATTTCGAGAAAATATGACGCCGGTCACCTGATGCTTGAGTACGGTGCTTGCGCCGATAGTTCAGATTCGTCAGGAAGAACTGGCTGGACGTGTATGGCAGGGATTTTGTAGATATTCATGTCTTCACATGACTCTGAAAAACGGGGCTCCGTTGCCCATGTGATTTCAGCGCATTTCAAAAGCTATGGTATGCACAATATTGTTTATAATTTAGACGATGAACAGCAAAGAATTCAAGCGCTGGCTGACTCAACAAGGTGCGAGCTTTGGAACTCAAAAGGGCTCTCACCTCAAGGTGTACTTGAACGGCAAACAGTCCATCATCCCGATGCACAACAATGACCTGAAGACGGGAACGGTTGCCGGCATCAAAAAGCAGCTAGGTCTGAAATAACCAAGTGAGGTGTTTATGAAATTTCCTGTGACGTTGACGCCAGACAAAAGCGATGGTGGGTTTGTCGTGACGTTTCGAGACATTCCTGAAGCCATCACGCAAGGCGAGACTGTAGAAGATGCGCTTTTCATGGCCAAGGATGCACTTGAAACGGCCATGGAGTTTTACTTTGAAGACAAACGCTGCGTGCCTGCGCCGTCAAAGCCGAAGCGTGGGCAGCACACCATAGAACTCCCAGCCAGCCTGTCAGCCAAAGTCTGGCTGCTCAACGAAATGGTGGCGCAAAACATGCGGCCTGCTGAACTGGCCAGACGGTTAAACACCACGCCACAACAAGTCAACCGCCTGACCAACTTGCGCCACACCACCCGCATTGACGCCATTGCCGCGGCACTTCATGCGATGGGGCGGCAACTTGAAATAAGTGTTGTGTGACCTCGCTGGACAGAAACGACTGAAGCGGCATGATTTCTGTGATTGACTACGACCCCACAGCATGCAGAGCGCTTATTTTCTGGCCTGCACGATGTCAATGCCTTTTAAAATATTGAAGCTGGATGATTGAAAGACCTTACGTCTTGACCCCGCGTGACCCGATCTACACCGAAGCATCCGAGAACTCTTGCTGACAATTAAAGCGCAGGTTTCGGCAAACGGTCAACACGTCACCACGGTAGTACGCGTGATTGGTTTCAAGCGCGGCACCGGCGGCGTGAGCTACTTGCGCAAGAGGCTGGACGTGGTGCTGTTTCCTGAAATCTGGTCGCTGCGAACCGGGTTGTGAGTCAGAACGGTAAATTTTGCCGTTTTTACCTGGCATTTAGGGCGGTAGCCCTTGACAGTAGTTCGTAGCCCGCTATTTTTTACGTAGCTGTTTATCTGAAAATGGGCGAAGAGAGGGGCGACGTGAGGGCACCGACTACGCGGCCTATTCGCAGAACGGCCTGACTCAGCGCTCGCGTTTCTTGTCGCGGTACATCGCGTCATCAGCCTGCTTCATCAGCTCGATGGGGGCACGGCAACCGGGTGACGCACGGGCGCATCCCAGACTGATGCCAACCTGGAAAGTTCCACTGCGAAGGGCAATTGGCGCGGTGACGGCAGCGCGGATTCTGGCGCACACTGAGGGCAGGTCAGTGGGTGCGCAGTTCAGCAGAATGACCGCAAATTCATCGCCACCGATTCGTGCTGCGACATCGACGCCGTGTTTTGTCAGTGCACCAATACGTTTGCCGACCGCTGCCAGGACTTGGTCGCCCACTGGGTGGCCAAAACTGTCGTTGATGGGTTTGAAACGGTCCAGGTCACAGACAATCAGGGTAAGCGGCTCGCCCTCTATCACCGGTGCTGCCAGTTGGCGTTTAAGCTCCTGGTCAAAATAGCGGGCATTGCCCAGCCCGGTGAGCACATCCTGGTTGGCAAGCTGGGCGTGCTTGGCGATCTCAGCGTCCAGATGTCTGGCCAGGCGGCGGTTGTTGCTTTCGTAGGCGCTGATGACCAAAGCTACCAGCAGGTGGGCGGTGACCATGACCAGCCCCACGTTCAACTCCGGGCTGGCCCTGGACGTGTAGTCCGGAAATTCGAACCCGAACACTTTTGTTGCCAAAAACATGGCTGCCGCGCATGCAGGCATCAGAATCGCCATGCCGATTCCTGCACGCGCTCCAAAGAGGCAGAAGAAAATGAGCGTGGGCAAAAGCAAAACAGGGTTGGCAACCGACCCCGGAAATCCACCTGTCAGCCCTACCGCTGTCAGGATTGCCACCAGCACAGTGGCTGCAACCACACGTCGGGCCCACAGGTCCCGGCCATTCATCAGCGCGCGATAGCTCAGCGTAAACGGCGTGATCACGGCCACTAGCAGCGGCAGGAAAACGAGTTTGGTTTGCTCCGCAAGCAGGCTGGTGTCGATGACGGCAAAACCAATCAGGAACAGCATCATCAACAGGCTGACGGCCAGTGTGATGGTGGCAAGAACGCGTATCTGGAAGTAGTGACTGTGGTCGTGCCCGTAATGGTGTTCAAGCCGGTCGTTATGAAACGCCAGGGTGCGGGCACTCAGTGCCTTGAGCCATCTCATCAATCAACGTTCCAAGCTGCCAGCCCATTTCGATTGAGCTTGTCTGTCAATCACGTAAGCGAAAGACCCGGTTTGTAAAAGGCGACCCAAGGACCGTTGGATGACCCGCTGTTGGCCTTGCGGCGCAGGTCAGTATCGCCGATTCCGACGGTTCATCGCCCGATCAAAATTGATCTCGAAGGCCAGGGAACTTGAGCGACCTTACGCTGGCACAGTTTCTCGGCAGCGCCTTTACGTCAGATTTACCGGACATCAACTTAGCCTGTGTGAGGCGGCTTGTTTATGCAGTAACCTGACAAAATGCCTGCACTGCGGGCCATTTGTGCCCGCACGCCAACTTCACATAGACCCTGCACCCCATGACAATTCGCCCCGTAAAACAAACCGCAACAGCCCTGCAAAGCGGCCTGTCTCGCACGGCAGTTCTGTTGATGGTCGCGGTGCTGACAGCTGCTGGCGCGGGCGGCTGGTGGTGGAGCCAGCGTGCGGCCAATTCACCGACCGCCACGGTCGATGCAGCCTCAGGCCCAACAGGCGCTGCATCAGGTGCGGCAGGCGCGGCGAGCGGCGCGGGGGGTGCTGCGGGCGGTGCCAATGCCCGCCGCTTTGGCGGGGCCAACCGGGTGCAGCCGGTGTCGGTGGCGGCAGCGCGCAAGCAGGATGTGAAGGTGGTGCTCTCGGCGATTGGCAACATCAGCGCGCTCAACACGGCCACGGTGCGCGCGCGCGTCGACGGCGAGCTCAAGGCCATCCGCTTCACCGAAGGCCAGTTGGTCAAGGCTGGGGCGCTGTTGGCCGAGATTGATCCACGCACCTACCAGATCGCACTGGCACAGGTGCAGGGCCAAATGGCCAAAGACCAGTCGCTGCTCAAGAACGCGCAGCTCGATCTGGTTCGCTACAAAGACCTGCTGGCCAAAGACTCGATTGCCCGGCAGCAGGTGGACACCCAGGAGGCGCTGGTCGGCCAACTCACAGCAACGGTGCAGACCGACCAGGCCCAAGTGGACAACGCGCGGCTGCAACTGTCTTACACAAAAATCACCGCGCCCATCAGCGGGCGGCTGGGCCTGAAGCTGGCCGACCTGGGCAACATCGTGCGTGCCAGCGATGCGGCGGGCATTGTCACCATCACCCAGACGCAGCCCATCAGCGTGGTGTTTGCCGTGCCCGAGGCCAACTTGGCGCAGATTACACGCAAGCTCAAGGGCACCGACCCGCTGACGGTCGAGGCGTGGGACCGCGAACAGCGCAATGTGCTGGCCACGGGCAAGGTCAGCACCACTGACAACGCGATTGACGCGGTGACCGGCACCATCAAGGTCAAGGCCGAGTTTGCCAATGCCGACGGCACGCTGTTCCCCAACCAGTTTGTCAACATCAGGCTCCAAGTGAACACGCTGGAGAACGCGCTGGCCGTGCCATCCACCGCCGTGCAGCGCGCGCCGCGCGGGGCTTTTGTCTATGTGGTGAAGCCCGACAACAGCGTGGCAATTCGCGGGATTCGCATCGGCACGACAGAGGGGGACTGGGTCAGCGTGGTGAGCGCGCCTGGCGATTTGGCCGAAGGCGACCGGGTGGTGACGGACGGCGCCGACCGGCTGCGCGAGGGGGCCAAGGTGGAGGTCATTGCACCGGCGGTTCGGCCTGGTGGTGCGGGCGCACCTGGAGGCGCGGGTGGCTTTGGCGGGCCGGGCGGGCAAGGCCGATCCGGCGGCGGCAGACCCGAAGGTGCGCCAGCCCAGCCTGCCCCAGCAGACGCTCCTGCACGGGGGTCAAGCGCGGGCCGATCTGCTAAGGCAGCAGCCAGTCAATCAGCAGAAGCCTCCACTGCACCCGCAACGGCGAAGACGCAAGGCGATGGCGCGCCCAAGGCGTCCGCCTCGCCCTCACCCTTGCCCTCACCCGCAGGTGCCCCTGCAACTGGTGCTAAATCCGCTGCCACGGTTGCAGCATCTGCGGGTTCAGGCTGGATCGACAACCTGCCGCCCGAAGCCCAAGACCGCGTGCGCGCCATGATGGCCCGCCTGCCGCCTGAGGAGGCCGCGCGCGTCAACAAGATGACGCCCGATGAGCGCCGCGCCTTGTTCCAGCAGATGCGCGAGCGGCGGCAACAGCAGCAGCAAAACCAGTGACCCGCACTGGCTGCGAATGAACCTCTCCCGCATCTTCATCCTGCGTCCGGTGGCAACCTCGCTGCTGATGGTCGCCATCCTGATCGCCGGGGCGCTGGCCTACCGGCTGCTGCCGCTGTCGGCCCTGCCCGAGGTGGATTACCCCACCATCCAGGTCACCACGCTGTACCCCGGCGCCAGCCCCGATGTGATGACGTCTGCGGTCACCGCGCCCATGGAGCGCCAGTTTGGCCAGATGCCCGGCCTGTCGCAAATGTCGTCCACCAGTTCGGGCGGTGCGTCGGTCATCACGCTGCGGTTTTCACTGGACGTGACGCTGGACGTGGCCGAGCAGCAGGTGCAGGCCGCCATCAATGCGGGCAGCAACCTGCTGCCCACCGACTTGCCAATGCCACCCACGTACAGCAAGGTCAACCCGGCCGATGCGCCGGTGCTGACGCTGGCCATCACCTCGCCATCATTGCAAGTCATCCGCATCCATGATTTGGTGGAGAACCGGCTGGCCCCCAAGCTGTCGCAAGTGCCAGGCGTGGGGTTGGTGTCAATTGCGGGTGGCCGCCGCCCTGCCGTGCGCATCCAGGCCAACCCGTCTGCATTGGCGGGCGTAGGCCTGTCGCTGGAAGACGTGCGCACCACCATCGCCGCTGCCAACGTCAACCAGGCCAAGGGCAGCTTTGATGGCGCGGCGCGGGCATCCACCATCGACGCCAACGACCAGCTTAAAACCGCAGCCGAATACGCCAGCCTGATCGTCACCTACAAAAATGGCTCGCCCGTGCGCCTGACCGATGTCGCGCAGATCGTGGACGATGCGGAGAATACGCGGCTGGCGGCCTGGGCAGGAATATGCCCCCCCGAGGCGGCTGCGCCGCTTTCCCCCCAGGGGGGCGACTGCCTAGGGGCGGCCCGTCGGCAGTCCATGCCTGGAGTCATCCTTAACATCCAGCGTCAGCCCGGTGCCAACGTGATCGACACGGTGGACCGCATCAAGGCGCTGCTGCCCCAGTTGCAAAGTACCCTGCCCGCCTCGATAGACGTGCAGGTGCTCACCGACCGCACGGTGACGATTCGCGCATCGGTGAAAGACGTGCAGATTGAGCTGATGTTGGCGATAGCGCTGGTGGTTGCCGTGATCTTTGTGTTCTTGCGCAGTGCCTCCGCCACGTTGATCCCGAGTTTTGCCGTGCCGCTGTCACTGGTCGGCACCTTTGGCATCATGTACCTGGCTGGCTTTTCCATCAACAACTTGACGTTAATGGCGCTGACCATCTCCACAGGCTTTGTGGTGGACGATGCGATTGTGATGATCGAGAACATTGCCCGCTACGTGGAGGCGGGCGAGCCGCCGATGCAGGCCGCGCTGAAGGGCGCCAAGCAGATCGGCTTCACCATCATTTCACTCACCATCTCGCTGATCGCAGTGCTGATTCCGCTGCTGTTCATGGGCGATGTGGTGGGGCGGCTGTTCCATGAATTCGCCATCACCATGGCGGTGGCGATTTTGATATCGGCCGTGGTGTCGCTCACGCTGACGCCCATGCTGTGCGCGCGGCTGCTCAAGCACACACCAGAAAAAAGCCATGGCAGGCTGTACCAGGCGACAGGCCGCTTTTTTGACGGCACCATCCGCCGCTACGGCGTGATGCTGAACTGGGTGCTGGACCGCAACATCACCACGCTGTTGGTGTTTGCCATCACGGTGGCGCTGACGGCCTGGCTGTATTTTGTCGTGCCCAAAGGCTTTTTTCCGTTGCAGGACACGGGCGTGATCCAGGGCATTACCGAGGCATCGCAATCCACCTCATTCGGTGCCATGAGTGAGCGCCAGCAGTTGATGGCTGAGCAGATTTTGAAAGACCCGGCGGTGGCGAGCCTGTCCAGCTTTATCGGGGTTGACGGCGCCAACACCACGCTCAACGCGGGGCGCATGTTGATCAACCTCAAGCCCAAGGGCGAGCGGGATGTGGAGTCCCGTAATATTGCCAACGTCATCCGGCGCATCACCGAAGCCACGCGCGCCGTGCCGGGCATCGAGCTGTTTTTGCAGCCCGTGCAAGACCTCACGATTGAAGACCGCATTGCGAAAACGCAGTACCAGTTTCTGCTCTCCAGCCCCAACATTGACGAGTTGAACTCTTGGACCGTGCAACTGATGGAACGCCTGCGCACCCTGCCCCAGTTGGCCGATGTGGCCAGCGATTTGCAGGACAAGGGCCTGCAGGCCTATGTGGAGATTGACCGCGGCGCGGCAGGCCGATTGGGCGTCACGGTGGCAGGCATTGACAACGCGCTGTACAACGCGTTTGGCCAGCGCTTGATATCCACCATCTTCACCCAATCCAACCAGTACCGCGTGGTGCTGGAGGTCGCACCCGCCTTCAAGGTCGGCCCGCAGGCCTTGAGCAATCTGTATGTGCCGTCAAGCAATGGCACGCAAATTCCCTTGAGCAGCGTGGCGCGCGTGATAGAGAAGCCAATGTCGCTGTCCATCAACCACGTGGGCCAGTTTCCTGCGGCCACCATCTCATTCAACGCGGCGCCCGGCGTGTCGCTGGGCGAAGCGGTGCAGGCGATCAAGGCGGAAGAGGCCGCACTCAAGATGCCCGCCAGCGTCGAGACCAGCTTTCAGGGTGCAGCGCTGGCGTTTCAGGCGTCGCTGTCCAACACGCTGTTGCTCATATTGGCCGCGATAGTGACGATGTACATCGTGCTGGGCGTGCTGTACGAGAGCTACATCCACCCAGTGACCATTCTGTCCACCTTGCCCTCAGCCGCCTTGGGTGCCCTGCTGGCGCTGCTGGTGATGCGGTTGGAGCTGGACGTAATCGCCATCATCGGCATCGTGCTCTTGATCGGCATCGTGAAGAAAAACGCGATCATGATGATTGACTTTGCGCTGGACGCCGAGCGCGAGCAGGGCTTGAGCCCCCGTGACGCGATTCACCAGGCTTGCCTGCTGCGGTTTCGACCGATCTTGATGACGACGCTGGCGGCGCTGCTCGGTGCCCTGCCGCTGATGCTGGGCGGTGGCGTGGGCAGCGAACTGCGGCATCCGCTGGGCGTGGTGATGGTGGGGGGGTTGATTGTGAGCCAGCTGCTCACACTCTTTACTACACCTGTCATTTATCTTGGGTTTGCTTCTGTGGCTGCGCGGTGGAGAGAGCGGCGGGCTTCTTCCTCTGCTCGTCCTGCGTCGGCGGGGGGCGGGGAATGACAGCCGGGGGCGCTTTGGCAGGCGCGGTCTGGCCAAATGCGCGACCGGCTACGTGGGGAATGAACTTTTTCTGGCAATTTCTGCGTGCCGCTGGCAAGCCGGGTGTCGCCCCGGCAGGCGACTCACTTTCTTTTGCTTCGCCAAAAGAAAGTAAGCAAAGAAAAGGCGACCCGCAGTCTGGGTCCCCTTCGGGGCAACCTGCGGTGCTCGAAGCCAGCGGGGTCTGGCTAAACTCGCTACGCTCAAACAACGCCAGCCCTGATCCGCTGGCTTCTGCGCTCCTCGGCCCAGCCAGGACGGGGTGGGGGATGGGTTCAGATATCCAAAAGCAACATCAAAACCAAGACCGAGAACAAATCAAAATCCTGAAGCAAAAGAAAATAAAATCCCACAAGTACGCGCCATGGCGCGTACTTGT
>JANYJD010000070.1 GCA_025358555.1 Rhodoferax sp. | reverse complement strand
CACGGTTTCCAGAAGCAAGTGGGAGGACACTTCATCCACCGCCCGAGTGCCCGCCCCGTAAGACAGCCCGACGATGGTCAATGCGAGCGCCAATACCAGGGCGACGTAGGGAATCGTCAGCACCTGGCGCAGCGACAAGCGAAATTTTTCTGGCTCAGCCATAGGGCTAATTTGGATCAACCCATTGGTTTATGAGCCTTAGATTATAAATTCCACCGATCAACCCGCCTCGAGCATGCCGCCCGGCTGACCCGCGTTAAACGTAAAGGAAGCTACATGCGCGTCCTGGCGCAGGCCTTGCAACCAGCGTCACGCGGAATCAAAAGATCCGCCATCGCCGCCATCTGATGCATCTGACCCGTCTGCCACCGACGTGAAGTCTGATGCTTCGACCGGGCCTGCATGATCGGCTGGCTCGGGCTGGCTGTAGTAGTTGTTGATCACCGTATTGTCAGTGGTGCCTGTTGGCGTCTGGTGCGTAGCTGAGCCTGACAGCGAATTGTCGCCATGGCTGCCCAACATGTGGTTCACGCCCTGAAACAGGAAGGCACCCGCTGCCACACCCGCAGCGGTTGTGGCCATGCTGGTCAGAAAACTGGGAGCCTGGAAACCGGCAGCCTGCGGCGCGCCAGACGCAGCAGCTTGCGGTGTGCCCAAGTTTCCAGCCTGCGGTGTGCCAGAAAATGCACCGGCCTGAAGCCGGGTGCCAGGGTTCTGAATCATCGCTGCGGCAGCCGGTGGACTGGAAGCGCGGCCCCAGGCGTTTGCGTCCAGAAAATTGGCCGATGGCGCGGCGGGCGCAGATGCAGCCGCCTGCGCCTTTTGCTGCTCGATTTGGGCTTGGAGTTCTGCTACGCGGGCCTGCGCATTGTTCAGCGCGCCATCCAGAATCAGCGCCCGCTGGACCAGCAGATACACGGCGTCTGGCTGGCGTGCAAGCGTGTCGCCAATCAGCGCAGAAGCCTCAGCATCCTTGGGGCCCGCCTGGGCTTGCGCCAATTGCTGCAGAAAACCGGTCAGCAGCGCCCGTTCTTGAATATTCATAGCATCCTTGGTTGAATCACCTGTGGAGTCTGCCAGATGCGCCCGCAACCCGGAAACTTCAAGATATAGCCATAAAAATGGCCTCTAGCCCTTGTCCCATATGCATAAGAAGCTACTATTTATATAGCATTTGAAGCTAGTTCGCCGCATCAATGAATTTCGCCACGAGGTTCAACTGGTCCGGCACGTTAAGCGCCGGCGCGTGGCCGCAGCCTGCGATTTCAACCACCTGCGTCAAGCCCCAAGTGCCTGGGCCACGGCGCAGCATCTCGCAAGTGGTGTCACGCAACACCAGGTCCGAGTTTTCACCGCGCAGGCACAGCACCGGGATGTTCAGGGCGTCGTAATGGTCCCACACCAGGTAGTCATCGGGGTGGCTAGTGAACTGCTGCACCATCGCCGGGTCGTAGTGGGGCGTGACGCGGCCATCGGCCAGGCGGCGGGTGGACGTCTCGGTCAGGCGGCGCCATTGCGCATCGGTCAACGCGCCAAAGGCCTTGTAGACCTGGCGAAAAAAAGCTTCAAGCTCCAGCATGGTGGCAAACGTCGGCGGGTTGCCAGCATATGAGCGGATGCGGGCGATGGCCGCATCGGCAACCTGGGGCGCAGTGTCGTTCAAGGTCAGGCTGAGGATTCGGTGCTTGAGTTCGGGCTCAAACAGGCCAGACGCACACACCGTACCGATCGCCCCGCCCATCGACGTGCCCACCCAGTGGGCCTTGTCAATCTTGAGCTGGCTGAACAGGTCGGCAGCGATGCGCGCGTAAAACGCCAGGCAATATTCGGCTTGCGGCAGCGGGCTCCACTGACTCAAACCCCGCCCAATAGTGTCCGGGCAGATGACGCGGTAACCATCGGCGCGTTCGCTTAAGTGGGCGGCCAGCTCGTCCATGTCGCGCCCGGTGCGGGCCAGGCCGTGCCAGGCAATGACCGTGCGCGGATGCTGCGCACCCCATTCGGTGTAGTGGATTTCACGACCGGCGCAGGTTAGGTAGCGGGACGTCATCGGCATGGTGCGGACTCTTCAAAAGGGATCATCCCGGTGGCGCCCATTGCTAAGCCGAAGCAAAGCAAAGCACCCCCGGGACAGTGTCATCACTGCGGAACCGTCACCGTGCTGCCCGCAAACGTGATGGCATCAGCAGCAGCAGGCGTTGCTGCAATGGCCGGTACGTTAGCCGCTGTGATGGCAGGCGCAGCGCCGCCTGTGCCGCCGCGCACCACCGTGCGCACCACCTGGCTGGCGGGCAATGCCTTGCCCGACTTCAGGTTGTCATACACCGCGTCCAGCGCGCGGTTGAGGTAGACGTGCAGGGGGATGTAGCGGGTGTCGTAGCCCGGCAGCACGGTGGGCAGGCCGATGAAGGTGTCAAAGTGCTGGGCATTCGTCACCTCGATGTAGCTGAGTTTGCTGGCAGCGCCCTCGGCTACCTTGTTCAGCGCAAAATAGGGGCGCGAGGTGTGGCTGACCGGCAGCAGTGCATCGGCGCGCCCATGCACGATGATGGCGGGCTTGCCGCGCAGGTTGCCATTGCGCCGGGTCTCGTTGACGCCCGCCTGCATCTTCAATGCTGCGGCGTCGCTGCCGGCCACCAGGTTGCGCAGGCACAGCGCGCCGTCCAGGTTGAAGTCGGCCAGACCTGTCGATGCCGACACCGAGAACAGGTCACGCACCGCGCCCGCCGCGTTGTTGTTGTTGATCAACTGCACGCCAACACTGGGCGGCACGCCATTGCCGGTGGCAAACATCGAGGCCAAGGAGGCCGCTGGCAACGTGGTGACCGCGCCTGCCGCCGTGGTTGCCGCAAAGCTGTAGCCGCACAGGTTGTCTTTCACACTGGCTCGCGACAGGCCATTGGCGAACGTCACGCTGACGGCAGAAGCCACCTCGAATGCGGCGAGGGACGCATGCAACACGTCTGACTCAGGCTCCCAGCCGTAGTCGCGCAGCTTTTGCAGCGCTTCATCAGCTTGCAAAGGGGTTGTCGAAGCGGCTAACAGGCCCTTGGTTTTGAGCGAAGTGCACCGGTTGGCCGCGAAAGCTGGAACGATAAACGCTGCGCCGGGCGACGTGGCCACTTGGGGCGACAAAGCTGCACAGGATTGGTAAAGGTTGGCCAGCGTCGTGTAGTCAATCAGGGACTTGCCCGACACCGCCAGCGTGGTGCTACCGCGCCTCACGGACACGCCGGGGTTCAGCGGCAGCTCAACCGCCGGTTCAGACACTGCAAGGCCACTAATCAGGCCCTGCGTGTCTTGCTCAAGCGCCGCAATGGCGGCACCGCCGCCATTGGAGACGCTGGACGCAATGACGATGGTGTTGGCCGGTGTGAGCGTCTTAAGCCGGACACCCGACGCGTCCTTGTCGCCAAAACTCTCATTGATCACCCAGTAGGCAAACTCCACGGCCTGCAGCGTTGAGCGGCCCCAGTCGGTTTCCGGGTTTTGCTGGGAGTGCGCGTGCTTGAACGCAAAGCGGTTGGGCGTGGCCGCGTTGAACGAGGCCAGATCGGCGCTGGACAGGTTGGCGCGGAAGGCGGCGTTGCTGCCAGCCGTGGCGGCGCTGGCACGGCTGCCATCAATCAGCGGCACGGTATCGGCTGCCAGATCATGCGGCGCAGCTCCCGTGCCTTTGTCGGTATAGGCCACGGCACAACCCCGCTTGAGGCCCCATTCGCCGGTGGACAATCCGCCGTACACGCCGCGCGAGCCTGACGCCGTGGCGGTGATGATGCACGGATTGGCCTTGTTGAAGCTGGCGGGCAGCTGCACCATCAAGGTGACGTTTTTACTGCCCGTGCCGTCGTCGCTGTAAGCGATGTACTCAACACCTGCGACTCTGCCCTCGCCCGTGCCTACCACGCCAGCCGCATCCACATTGGGGCCGTACAGTGTGCCGTAGCCGCCAGCGGCTGTCATGTCAAGCAGGGCGCGGTAGTTGTTGTAAATGGTGGCGCGGCGCAGCTCGGCCGGCGTTGGCTTGAGCGGATCGGCAAAGGCGGGCAACAGGCCCGCCAGGCCGCTCTTGCCAAGCCCGGCGGTAAGCAGGTCGTCGCTGATGCCGTCATAGCTGGTTTGCGCGACGGCTTTCAAAAATGTCGGTTTGCTGTTTGCTACCGGCCCGCTTATGGTATCGGTGCCGCCACAGGCGGCCAGCACCACCGCGCCAATGAGCACTGCGGACGCTTTAAGCGGCCCTCCACTGCCCTGCACACGATTCGATTGAACATTCACACGCTTTTTCCCAGTCATGGCGATCTCCTTGGTTGTGATGAAAAACTAAAAAACAAAGGGCCAGCTTCAAGCTTGGTTTAGGCCCGGCTCGCACGCAGACGCCCCACCACCCCGGTGGGAAAATAGTACACAGACAAGACAAACAGCAGCCCCAGCCACAGCAGCCAGCGGTCTGGCGACAGCAGCGCAGCCAGCCAGGGCAGGCTTGACGCAGCGTCGCTGCCCAGTTTGAGCAAATCCTGCAAGTAGCTTTGCGCCACCATGAACAGCGCCGCGCCAATGGCCGCGCCATAAACAGTGCCCATGCCGCCAATCACCACCATCAGCAGCACATCCATCATGATCTCGAACGACAGCGACGTGTCCGGCCCGTTGTAGCGCAGCCAGACGGCCAACATTGCGCCGGCCATACAGGCGAACAGAGCAGACAAAATGCTGGACGTGGTGCGGTAGACCACCACGCGGTAGCCAATCGCCTCGGCCCGAAACTCGTTCTCCCGAATCGCCTGCAGCACACGCCCAAACGGTGAGTTGACGATGCGCAGCAGGGCCAGAAACAGGATTAGCGCCGTGAAGAACAGCAGGTAGTAGCACAGCAGCCGCCCGTCCAGATTCACGCCCAAAAAGGGCTTCTCTGCAAACTCAAAACTCGGCGACAGCCAATCCGGCAGCTTGAAGGTCAGCCCGTCCTCGCCGCCGGTCAGGTCAGATAGCTGGGACGCCAGCGTCTGGAAAGCAGAGGCCACAGCCAGCGTGATCATGGCAAAGAAAATGGCCCGCACCCGCAACGAGAACAGCCCCACCGCCAATGACAGAAAAAACGACACCGCCAGCGAAGCCGCAAGCCCCACTCCCAACGCACCCCAGGTCGGTCCCATGCGCGTCGTGGCGATGGCAATGCCATAGGCTCCAATGCCAAAAAACATGGTGTGCGCAAAACTAACGATGCCGGTAAACCCCAGCAGCAAATCAAAGCTGGCCACCAGAACCACAAACACCAGCACCTTGGCCGCCACATCCAGCGCCTTGACGCCCGTGAAGATGAACGGCGCAAACGCCAGCGCCAGCAGCAGCGCCACAAGCAGCACGGCCAGCACGCGGCTGCGCGGCAGATCGTGGGACAGGAGCCGGTTCATGGTGCTGTTCATCCCCTGCCCCTCGGGCAGAGGGTTAGGGTGAGGACGATATTGGCGTTCATCGATTCGCCACCGGGTAAACGCCCTGGGGCCGCCACAGCAATACCGCCACCATCAGCGCGATGTTGGAAAAAAGCGCCGCCTTGGGGATCAGAAAACCCGTGTAGTTGACCATCAGCCCCACCAGCAGCGCACCAATCAACGCACCGCCAGTCGAACCGAGTCCGCCAATGATGATGACAATGAAAATCAGCACATTGACTTGCGCGCCCATTTGCGGAATCAGGTTTTGCTGGAACAGCCCCCACATCACGCCACCCAGGCCGGCCAGCGCGCTGCCCGCCACAAACACGCCGATGAACAGACGCATGATGCGGTAGCCCAGCGCCTCAACCATTTCGCGGTCTTGCACACCGGCGCGGATCAACAGGCCGATCTTGGTGCGGTTCAGCGTCCACGCGAGCACGCCAAACACTAACAGGCCCACCACGACAGCCAGTAGCCGGTATTTTTCAATTGCCGCGTCACCCACCAGCAGCGCGCCGCGCAGACCCTGGGGCAGCGGCAGTGCGATCTGCGCCGGGCCCCAGATGACCTTGATGAGCTCTTCACCAATGATCATGCCGCCCATGGTGATCAAAATCTGTTTCAAATGCTGACCATACACCGGGCGCACGATGAACCGTTCAAACGCCAGCCCGACAGCAGCGGCCACAAGCATGGCCACCACCATCGCGGGCAACACCGCGAGCAGGTTGACCAACAGGTTGCCGGAGCCGGTCCAGTCGCCCATCAAGCCCAGCACACTCGCCGCGACGTACGCTCCCAATGCAATGAATACGCCGTGGCCAAAGTTGAGCACGTCCATCAGCCCAAACACCAGCGTGAGGCCCGAGGCGATGATGAAAATGATCATGCCCATGGCCAAGCCCGCCACGGTAAGGGTGAGCCACGTAGAACTCGAACCGATAAACGGGAAAACAAACAGCGCCAGAACGGGCACCAGCGCAATCGGCTTCCAATCGAATGTGGCCCCCGCGCTTGTCACTTCGTGTACTTCGCTGGACGGGCCACTGCCAGAGGCGGAGGCTCTTTGCCCTGTCCCGATGTGCGCAGGCACATCGGGAGCCGCAGGGCTCAGCCCCGAGGGGGCCGTGCCTTGTTTGGGGCGGCCCGGCACTGCGGCGGTTTCTTTCATATCGCCAACCCCAGCAGTGAATGCTGCAAAGCCTCGTCCTCTGCAAAAGCTGCCATGGGCCCGGCGTGCACCACACGGCCGTTGTCCATCACCGCCACGGTATCACCCAGCCGCTTGGCGAAATTGATGTTCTGCTCCACCAGCAAAATGCTCGTGCCGGTGGCCTTGAGCTGGGCGAAGGCGTCAATCATGTTGTTGATGATGGCGGGCGCCAGGCCCTTGCTGGGCTCATCCACAATCAGCAACTCGCGCGGCTCCACAATCGCGCGGGCCACGGCTAGCATCTGCTTTTGCCCGCCCGACAGCTTGCCTGCCGGATGGTTCCAGAACTTCTCCACCGCCGGGAACAGCGTGAAAATCCATGCAAGCCGCGCCCCGTCCATCTGGCTGGCGCGCTTTGCCTTGCGCGCCGCCAGCAGCATGTTTTCCTTGACGCTAAGGTCGGAAAAAATGCCCATGGTTTCTGGCACGTAGGCAATACCCAGCCCCGCGATCTCGGGCGTGCTAAGGGCAGTGATGCCTTGGTGCTTGAAGGTTACCCGGCCCAGACTTGCGGGCCACAGCCCCATGATGGTTCGCAGCGTTGTGGTCTTGCCCGCGCCGTTGCGCCCCAGCAGCAAAGTGAGCTGGCCTTTGGGCACCTGCAAGTCAACGCCGTGCAAGATGTGGTACGCGCCGATGTGTGTGTGAACACCTTCCATCGTGAGCAGCAGGTCGTTCATGCGCCAGCCCCGGCTGCAACGGGCGCCACCCCCAAATACGCCTCCTGCACCACCGGCGACGCAATCACGGCAGCGGGCTCACCATCGGCCACCAATGCGCCGTTGTGCAGCACGATGATGCGGTCGGCCAGCTCGCGCACCACGTCCATCTTGTGCTCGACCAGCAATATGGTTTTGCGTGTGTCTTTTTTAAGTTCGCGAATCAGGTTCAGGATGACCGGTGCCTCGGCCGAATTCATGCCGGCCGTGGGCTCGTCGAACATGAACACCTTAGACTCCAGCGCCATCAGCAAGGCCACCTCCAGCTTGCGCTGGTCGCCATGCGCAAGGCTGGCCACCGTGGCCTGATGTTTGTGCTGCAACGACACGGCTTGCAGGATCTCGCCAGCGCGGTCGATCAACGTGCGGTGGTCGCTCCAAATGCTCCACAAATTCAGCCCATGCCGGTGGCTGCCCGCGCGGGTGGCCTGCACCGCCAGGCGCACGTTCTCCAGCACAGTCAGGTTGGGGAACAGGTTGGTCAGCTGGAAAGCCCGCCCCAACCCGGCATGCGTGCGCTGCGACACACCCAGGCCCGTCAGGTCGCGCCCGTCCAGGCTAACGCTGCCGCCGGTGGGCTTGACCTGCCCGGAGATCAAATTGAAATACGTCGTTTTGCCCGCGCCGTTGGGGCCCACAATCGCGGTCAGGGTGCCCGCCTCAAACGTGCAACTCACGTTATTCACCGCCACATGCCCGCCGAAGCGGACTGTGAGATTTTTGGTTTGCAGCATGTCGATGGCGGTGGGATGCCTATGCAATCGCCAAGCGCCCAATCATCAGCGCTTGTTTTTGATAGGCACGGCCATCTCTTCCGGCTTGATCTCCCGCACCAGCTCCGGCACGCCCCAGGCAAACGCCGGGTCTACCTTGATCTTGAAGTGGTACATGCTCTGCATCGCCTGGTGGTCCTCCTGGCGGAAGGTCATCTTGCCCTTGGGGGTGTCAAAGCTCATGCCTTCCATGGTTTTGATAAGGGTGTTGGCGGTGGCATCGCCATTGCTCTTTTTGAGCGCGGTGACCACGGCCATGGCGGCAGAAAATCCGCCTGCTGTGAAGAAATCAGGCGGCGTCTTGAACTGGCTGTAATGGCGCGACACCATGGCCTCGTTGATGGCGTTTTTGGGGATGCCAAAGTAGTAGTACGCCGCGCCTTCCATGCCCGGGAAGTTCTTGTAGCTGGCCATGGCCGGCAGAATGTTGCCGCCGGTCGCAATCTCGATGCCGTAGCGTTTGAGGTCCAGGTCGGCAATCTTGAATGGGTTGCCCGCGCCGGCCCAGATGATGAAGATCACCTTGCGGCCCGGCAAATCCTTGAGCTTGTCGATCAGCCGCTGCGCCCCGGCGGTGAAGTCGGTGGTGGCCGTGGGCAAATATTCCTCGTGCACGACCTTGCCTTTTTTGATCGCATCCTTGAAGGCTTTCACGCCGTCACGGCCAAACGCGTAGTCTTGTGCCAGCGTGGCAATGCTGGTACCTTGTTTGTCCACCGCGACGCCGTTGGAGATGGCGTCCTGCGAGCTGTTGCGCCCGGTGCGAAAGATGTATTTGTTCCATTTTTCGCCGGTGATTGAGTCCGCCACGGCGGGCTCAACCAGCAGAATCTTTTTGTACTCTTCGGCCACCGGAAGCATGGCCAGCGCCACGCCAGAGGACGTGGGGCCAACGGCCATATCGGCCTTGTCATCCGAGTAGGTGGATGCCAGCAGCGACTTGCCCAAGTCAGGCTTGCCCTGGTCGTCTTTTTCGATGATGACGAGCTTTTTGCCAGCCACCGTCATGGTGCCGCCCGTGGCGTAGTCCAGGCCCATCATGAAGCCGGTGGCGGTCTGCTTGCCGTAGGCTTCCAGCGGGCCGGTTTTGCTGTAGATGTGGGCGATCTTGATTTCTTTGGCCTGCGCAAACGCACTGGTGGGCGCCAACAGGGCCGCCACAATGGCGAAGCAGGCCAGGGAAGCTGAAGGGGCCAAGGCAAAAAGCTGACGACGGTGCATGCGGGTCTCCTGATGAGTGAGGTTATGACTGAATATTGCACAGTCTATGCCAGCTTGCAAGCCGTTGATTTTATTCTATTTATTTAATCGTTCGTATTTGAATGTCTGATATTCAGTCAATTAAATTGCATTAATTTCAGACAATTGTATTTTTCTCAATCAGGGTTTTCCAGACGTTCATACAGCGTGGCGCGCGATATCCCCAGCATGCGCGAAGTCGCCAGCTTGTTGCCTTGCGTGGCAGCCATGGCCGCCGCAATGGCGCGATGCTCCAGCTCGGCAATCTGCAGGCCCAGCGGGCGCAGCAGCAACGTGTCGTCAGGGGCAGCCAAAGCGTCCAACGCCAGCGATGACGCAGGTGCAATCTGCGCCAGCCCGCCATCGCGCAGCAGCCGCTCCAGTTGCGCGGCGTCAAGCTGCTGTGTGTCGCTGCGCATGGCGGCCTGTTCCAGCACGTTGCGCAGCTCGCGGATGTTGCCGCGCCAGTGCTGCGCGGCCAGCAGCGCCAGCGCGTCGGGCAGCAGCTCGATCTGGCGCGTGCCGCTGCGTAGCGCCATGTCTTCACCCAGCACCTCCACCAGCGCGGGGATGTCGGCACGCCGCTCGCGCAACGGCGGCACGCGCAGCGGCAGCACGTTGAGCCGGTAATACAGGTCTTCGCGGAATTGCCCGGCACTGACCAGCGCGCCCAGGTCGCGCGAGGTGGCGGCAATCACGCGGGCGTCAAACGGAATCAGCTTGTTGGAGCCCAGCGGCTCAATCTCACCCTCTTGCAGTGCGCGCAGCAGCTTGGCTTGCAGGCCCAGCGGCATGTCGCCAATCTCATCCAGAAACAGCGTGCCGCCATCGGCCAGCTTGAACTTGCCCAGACGGCCCTTGCGCTCGGCGCCGGTGTAGGCACCCGGCGCAACACCAAAAAATTCGGCCTCCAGCAAGGTGTCGGGCACGGCGGCAATGTTGATGCTGACCAGCGGCCCATTGGCCCGGCTGGACGCGGCGTGGATGGCGTGCGCCAGCAGCTCTTTGCCCGTGCCGGTTTCGCCCAGCAGCAGCACCGGGCTGCTGGACTGGGCCGCCCGCCTCGCCTGGCGCTTGACCTCCACCGCAGCCGGGCTGGTGCCAATGAAGCTGGCAAACGTGTGCTTGGCGCGACGCTGGCCGTGCGCCGCGTTGTTCAGCGGGTTTTTGCGCTCACTGGCCAGCTCGCGCCGGGCGTCGTCCAGGTCGCGCTGCAACAACGCAAACTTTTCGATCAGCGGTTTGAGCGTGGTCTCGGGGTGGTCAAACAGCACTATGCCAATCGCGCCGATGACCGCATTGGCCTCATCGCGCAGCGGAATGCGGCTGACCACAAAGGTGCCTGCCTTGTTGGTCAGCAGGTCCACCAGAATCGGCTCGCCAGTTTCCAGCACGCGGCGCATCTGGGTGTTGGGAATCACCTCTTCCACCAGGTGCCCGACGAACTGCTCCACCGACGAGAAACCGAGCGCCGGCAAAAACCGCTGGTAGCCCTCGTTCAACCAGACAATGCGCCCGCTGATATCCACCAGAAACATGCCCTGGCTGATGCTGGAGAACAGGTGAAACATGGAGCGCGAAGCCAGTTCCAGAATGCTCTGGGCATCGCGCGGCAGGGTGTCTGCGGAATCCATGGGCCGATGGTACAGTGCCACCGGCGATCCAAGTCCGACTTGTCTGTGCACACCAATTACTATGTTATTGATAGCTAACTATGCACTGTGGACGAGGGCTAGAGGCCACTTTTACCGCAATTTTAGCTGCTCAGACGAGCATTTTCGCCAAATCGGCGTCATAGACCAGTTGCACGCTGTTGTCCCGGGCAAAGCGCTGGGCCTTGTCGCTCGGCACGTTCAGGCTGATGAAGATGCAATGGTCAGCGCCCTGCGCGTCGCGCAGCGCGGCCAGATCGCGCAAAGGTTCTACGCCCTGGTTGGCGGCCTTCCAGCGCTTGCAGTTCAGCAGCGTGGTTTGGCCGCGCTTCTCCAGCCTGAAATCTGCCGCGCCTGCAGGCCCATTGCCAATGCTCTTGCCTGGGCTGCCCGCATCAAGCCGGGTGACCGCATAGCCTTGCTGGCCAAACGCCTGTTCAATCACACCCGAGAAATCGCGCCATGACATGGCACCGGCCTTTTGCAGCGCCTGGGCCATGAGCTCGGGATCGGGCGCTTGCCACTGCCGCCACGCCGCCATGATGCCAATCACCAGAAACGGGAAGCCGCCCATCATGCCAAACGCCGTGTAGGGCTGCGGCACGAGCGCCCGCGCTGCCAGCGCAATCACCCCCACCAGCGCGATGCTGATCCACCACGGCTTGCGCAGCAGGATCGCAAACAGGGAGTTTTGGGCCATCTTTAATTTCATCAAGAATCCTTGGGGTAAAGGCATGCACCGCAGGATGATGCACCCAATAGCGTGCAATTTGCAGTTCCAGCGGTTGCAAGCTTGCCATGTGCAACGCGCCTGTGCAACGCGCCCCGGAAGAGATGGACAGACTGGTACAATGGAAGGCTTTGCTGGCATCATCCTCAGACACTAGGAATACTCACTATGGCATCTACAAAACCCAAGAAAAAGAACCCGCGCCTGGCGTCGGGCCGTAAACGCGTCCGTCAGGACGTCAAAATCAACGCTGCCAACACCTCTTTGCGTTCACAGTACCGCACGGCGGTTAAGAACGTTGAAAAAGCCGTCGCGTCCGGCGACAAAGAAAAAGCCACTGCGGCTTTTGGCAAGATGCAGGCTGTGGTCGACACCGTGGCCGACAAGGGCATCTTCCACAAAAACAAGGCAGCGCGCGACAAAAGCCGCCTGTCAAGCCGGGTGAAAGCCCTGGCACTGGCTGCTGCTCCGGTAGCTGCCGCCAAACCGGCCTGACCTAACCATCAGACCACTCGCACGGACTGGTTCGTCAAAACAACCAGTCTGCCGTTTGCAACGGGTGCGCTGCCAGCAAAGCAAGCACAACGAAACAGCAAAGCCGCCAGAGCGAAAGTTCTGGCGGCTTTTTTGTGGGCGGTCAGTGCTGCAAAGCACCAAGCAACAGCACAACCCAATACGCCTGAATGACCCACCGAGCCATCAGGCAGCTGAGACGCAGCAGGACCGCGCGGTTGCGCGTGGAAATCAGGTGCACAGAAGATTGCGCCACTCGCGCCGCGCAGCAGACCGCCCGAGCCCGGCTAATCGCACGCCGCTGGGGATTTGTTCAGCGCTTCCTCATGTTCGATATGACCACAATGGCCTTCTTCTTCAACTTCATGGTGAAAACTCCTTTGTGCCGGGCTTGCGCCCGACAATTCAAAATAGGCCGAGTTTCCACTTATCCCGCTGTTCAGATTTGTCGGGCCACTTCTGTCAGGACGGGCGGGGCACCGGGGCCGCCAGTTCCACCTGCAAATCATTGTCTTTGGCAAAATTCATGCAAAAGTCCCACGCCATGACATCGTAGTCACGCAAATCGCGGTTCACGATCACGCATTTCACGTCGCCAAACGCAGTCGGAACGCACCAGGGCGAATAACCCAGGTGGCTGCCGGGCTGAGGCCCGCCGGGGCGAAAGGGGCTCATCACGCCTGCCAGACGCTCAGCCCAGTCGCTGGGGCGAAACGGCTTGCCAGCCTTGGTCAAACCCAGGATGAAAACTTCTTTGGCGCTGCGTAAATCCATGGGTTGGCGTAAAGATTGGCACAGCATTTTGCTGCACCGCACAAGAATTTTATGCGACGTATCGGCGTGGTCATCACAGTGATGTGAGATTGGCAAAAACCTCTCGGGTTGATAGGCCTAAAATTGCATTTTTTTCAGCCGCATGCAAGGAGTTTTGCACCATGAACGCAGTTGCCAAGCCTGTTGAACATTACATCGCCGCCGCATCGCCCCACGTGATGAACACCTATGGCCGCGTGCCCATTGCGATGTCGCACGGCCAGGGCTGCCGCGTGTGGGACGTCAATGGCAAGTCCTATCTGGACGGGCTGGGCGGCATCGCGGTGAACACCTTGGGGCACAACCACCCCAAACTGGTGCCCGCCCTGCAAGACCAGATCGCCAAGATCATTCACAGCTCCAACTATTACCACGTGCCCAACCAGGAGGTGCTGGCCAAAAAGCTGGTGGAACTCTCTGGCATGACCAATGTGTTTTTCTGCTCCACCGGGCTGGAAGCCAACGAAGCCGCGTTGAAGCTCGCCCGCAAGTTTGGCCACGACAAAGGCATTGAGCGCCCAAAGATCGTGGTCTACGAGCGCGCCTTTCATGGCCGCAGCATTGCCACGCTCAGCGCCACCGGCAACCCAAAAATCCAGGCCGGTTTTGGCCCGCTTGTCGAAGGCTTCATCCGCGTGCCGCTGAACGACGTGGCCGCGCTAAAAAAAGCCACCGAAGGCAACCCTAACGTTGTGGCGGTATTTTTTGAAGCCATCCAGGGCGAAGGCGGCATCAACCCCATGCACATGGAATACCTCAAGGACGTGCGCAAGCTGTGTGACGAACATGACTGGCTGCTGATGATCGACGAAGTGCAGTGCGGCATGGGGCGCACCGGCAAATGGTTTGCGCACCAGTGGGCGGGCATCGTGCCGGACGTGATGCCGCTCGCCAAAGGCCTGGGCTCAGGCGTGCCCATTGGCGCGGTGGTGGCAGGCCCCAAGGCGGCCAACATCTTCCAGCCCGGCAACCATGGCACGACATTTGGCGGCAACCCGCTGGCCATGCGCGCCGGGGTGGAAACCATCCGCATCATGGAAGAAGAGGGTTTGCTGGCCAATGCCGGAAAAATGGGCGCGTATCTCAGGGGCTGTTTGATGCGCGAGTTGGCGGCCCAGCTGGCCTCGGGCGGTGTGAAAGAAATTCGCGGCATGGGCTTGATGCTGGGCATCGAACTGGCCAAACCGTGTGGCGCGCTGCTGGGCCTGGCCGCAGACCATGGCCTGCTGATCAGCGTGACGGCAGATACGGTGGTGCGGCTGGTGCCGCCGCTGATCATCAACGCTGCGGAAATAGACGAGCTGGTGGGCATTCTGTGCCCGCTGATCAAGCAGCATCTGGCAGCCGCTGCATGACCGCCGCTGCGACGGGCCGCGCCAAGCAAGGCACGGCCCCCTCGGGGGGCAGCGCATTACACGAAGTGCTTTCGACGTGCGGCGAAGCCAACAGCATGGGGGCGTAATGAAGATCAAGCACTACCTTCAATTCAGCGACCTGGATGCGCAGGAGTACGCTTACCTGTTTGCGCGCGCCGCGCTGATCAAGAAAAAATTCAGGGCCTACGAAAAACACCACGTGCTGGCCGACCGCACGATGGCCATGATTTTTGAGAAAGCCTCCACCCGCACGCGCGTGAGCTTTGAGGCCGGCATGTACCAGCTAGGCGGCAGCGTGGTGCACCTGACCACAGGGGACAGCCAACTTGGCCGGGCCGAGCCGATTGAAGACAGCGCCAAGGTCATCAGCCGCATGGTCGATCTGGTGATGATCCGCACTTACGAGCAGACCAAGATTGAGCGCTTTGCGGAGCACTCGCGCGTGCCCGTCATCAACGGCCTGACTAACGAGTTTCACCCCTGCCAGATCCTGGCAGACATCTTCACCTATCTTGAGCATCGCGGGACCAATTCGCAAGGAATGCCGGACCCGTCATTCCTGACTGGCAAAACCGTGGCCTGGGTCGGCGACGGGAACAACATGGCCAACACCTGGCTGCAGGCCAGCGAGATTCTGGGCTTCAAGGTGCACCTGAGCACGCCCAGCGGCTACGAGGTGGACCAGAGCATCGCCGGCATCCGCTCCAGCGACAGCTATGCGGTCTTCAAAGACCCGATGCAGGCCTGCGCAGGTGCCGATCTGGTTACCACCGACGTGTGGACCAGCATGGGCTATGAAGCCGAAAACGACGCGCGCAAAAAGGCCTTTGCCGACTGGTGTGTTGACGCAGACATGATGGCCGCCGCCAAACCCGATGCCCTGTTCATGCACTGCCTGCCGGCACATCGGGGCGAAGAAGTGGCGGCCGATGTGATTGACGGCCGGCAATCGGTAGTGTGGGACGAAGCCGAAAACCGGATGCACGCGCAGAAGGCGCTGATGGAGTATTTGTTGTTGGGGCGGGTAGCGTAGGCAGCGGGCTGTGAAAACATTGATAAATCGTTAAAATAGGTCTACAGCCCTTGTCCTACATGAATAGTTTGCTATTTATAAAATAGCAAATTAATTTATTTTCAGGCCACAATCCGGTTAGCCGTCAGTTTCGGGATATTGGCCCTGGCGGCCATGGCGCACTCTTTGAGCTTCAGCAAAATTGCCTGCTTTCCTTCATCGGCAGGGTCTGCGCTGGCGATGATTTTGCCAAAACCGTCGAGTCGGCTTTCCCGGATCCACTGACGCAAAATCTTGTCCTGCGACCAGTGGAACTGGTTCATCATGTTGGCCATGATGGATCGGGGGTAGCTGTCCAGGCTGTCGGGGAACGGCACGGTGCCGCACAGGCGGTTTTTGGTGGCGTCGGCTTCGTCATCTTCATAGTTTGCTTCCACATAGGCTGTCAGGGCGGCGCTGAAGGTGGGCAGCGGCACGCGCACCATTTGCAGCAACATCTTGTTGCCCTGGAAGATGGGTGCCATCGGGCGCTGTTCCACCGCCGAGGCGGTGCAGTCAATGCACAGCGTGCTAGCTGGCAGTGGCACACGCCCCTGGTCCAGCAGCATCTCCCCGGCTTCTATCGCCTGCACGTGGCCCATGCGAATCACGTTCTTTATCGTCTTCAGCAGCGCCACTTCGCCTTTGGAAATGGTGGCAAAGTGGAACATCGACGGCTTGCGTGTGGAGTCGATGCGCAGCATGGTGCCACAAGCCTCCAGCCGGTCAAACAGGTCGTCAATGCTGGTGGCTTTGGCAAACGCTTCCATCTGGTTGGCCTGGCCGCCGATGGCATCGTTGAAAAACTCCGCGCCAGGCTGGGTTTGCAGCCGGTTCACCAGCCAGGAGTCGCGCGGCATCACCCAACTGATGTCATCGGGCTGCGCCCCGGCGTTGAGCAGCCACACGCCCACGTCCATCGCGGTTTTGCCCGCACCGATGATCATGAAATGCTTAGGGCGCTCCCCTTTGGCCTGCCATAGATGCGCCAGCGCGTTGGGCGTGACCAGCCGCACGCCGGCAGCGACCCTGTATTTGGGTGTGTGCGTGGACGGAACTGTGGGGCTGTAGTAGGTGGCATCAACCACCTTCTTGCGCACCGTGACCTGGGTCTCGGCGCCCGACAGGATGGAGACAAACTTGTGGCCTGCACCATGGTCGGCCAGGTAGTTGCACATGGGGTTGTAGCTGACCCGCCCAGTGGGCAGCAGCTTCTGGTTCATCACGCGGTCAAAATAGCCGCTGACCTCAGGGCCAGATGCAAGTTCGTACAGGCCCTTGTTGGCACCCACTGTGTCCTTGCGGTTGGCTCCCAATGCCATGGAATTGACGCCGTAAAACGCGGACGGCTGGTGCAGGGTGACGAACGAATAAGCGTCGTTCCAGTGCCCACCCGGTTTGCCGTGCCGGTCCACCAGGGTGATGTGCGCGCTGGACTCGTCGATGAGGGTATCGGCAAACGCCAGGCCCGCAGCGCCGCTGCCGATGATCAAATAGTCTGTCTCAATGTGCTGCATGGCATCTTTCTTGGGTGGGATAGAACGATTAAAAATAGTACGTTTTAAAACTATTTTAGTTCTGGAAAGAACCACTTGTCAAGCGGGAGCGGGAGTGTGCGGCTGCCAGTGTGCAGCGCAAAAACCCCTGATGCACGGATGGCCGCAGTTCAGCCGGTTCACGGTCCGAATTCAAGCCCCGTCGCCGCCAGCCCCACCAGCCCGACCTGGTTTTGATTGGCCGCAGATTCCGCCAGGTGCCAGAGGAAGTTGCCCTGCTCAGCACCCGTCTCGGTATTGAGCGCCGTGACGGCAGACGCCAGTGCGCCCGCGTCGGGGGCGGCTTTGTTGACGGTCGTCAATAGGTAATTGGCAAAGCGATGCAACGCCAGTTGCAGTGATCGCATAGAGCGTGTTGGCGGCGAGGCTGACTTTGATCCAGTCGTGGTCGCCGGCCACATTCAAGACTCCCGCATCGCTGCCATTGGGCGCGGCCACGCCGCTGGTGGTGATGTTGCTGCGGTAGTCGTCGGCGATTTCGCCTAGCTTGAGCGTGTACGCACCCACGCCGCTCGAACGGCTCAAGTCCAGGTAAAACGTGCCGCTGACTGCGGGCATGAAGGCAAGGCCGCTGCTGCTGAAATCGCCGCTGGCGAATCCACCATAAGCGTCCAAATTCGAGACTTGAGCCCCGTTTGCGTCGTGCATCGCAAACGCGTAAACGTCGGAGCTCGTCAAGGTATACAGCACGTTTGCGTTGAGGTTCAGCTTGAACCAGTCGTGATCACCCTGCACATTGATATTGCCAGTCACCGTGCCTAAATCTGCCATGATCGCTCTCCCCGGTTAAATTGATAGGGCAATGATCGTACTCCTGCGCCTCATTTTTTGCCAGCGCGCGCATGCTTGCGGCAGCGCAAGCGCTGGTTCATGATCGCCGTGCTGCAGGTGCCGGGGCCCGGCAACCTGGCGCTGCTGTTCGTTGCCTGGGTATGTCAGCCCGGATGATTGACCGCCAGCAGGATATAAAAGCTGCGGCCAGCCCCGCAGTAGAGCTGGCAATGATGATGGCTGGGAGGACCAGCCGGCGGAGTTTTTGCTTCATAGGGACCTTTCAGAAAAAAAACAAACCGCTGACTGCGGTCTGGACGGGCTGATCAACCAGGTATCCGTAGCCACCGCGCAGGACAGTCTTGCCGGAGCCCAG
>JANYJD010000040.1 GCA_025358555.1 Rhodoferax sp. | reverse complement strand
TGGCGGCGCAAGTCAATTGCTTTGCGGCACGTGCATTGCGGCGGATTCAGTTGGCAGCCAACAGTTACACAAACCCGAGGTTTTGCACCGAGTAGTTCACGATGTTGGGCACCACTAATTTGAGCTCGCTGCCCGAGACGCCAAACCACGAGGCCAGCGTTGCGGCAAACTGGTCGACCGACGTGGTGGGCAGCAGGCGGCCCTGGCCCACGTCGTCCGTGCCATTGACGGCAATGGCGGGCGCTGTGCCGTAGTATTTTTTGCCATTGACCGCGCCGCCCACCACGAAATGGTGGCTGCCCCAGCCGTGGTCAGAGCCGTCCCCGTTGGACGCCAGCGTGCGGCCAAAATCAGACGCGGTGAATGCAGTGACCTTGTCGTCAATGCCCAGCTCTTTGGTGGCATCGTAAAAAGACTTCAATGCCTCTGCCACCTGGCCCAGGAGCACCGGGTGGTTTTGCGGCAGAAAGTCGTGCGTATCAAACCCGCCCAGCGAAACCATGAAGACCTGCCGCTTCGCATCCAGCGTCGACCGGCCTGCAATCATTTTTGCCACCATTTGCAATTGCATTGCCAGCGGGTTGGCGGTGTTGAATGGCGTGGCTAGAGTGACGCCCGACGTGGCGGCTGTGACGGTGCCTTCCGCCGCGATGGAGCGCTGCGTCGTCTGGCTGTAAGCGCTCTCCATGTAGTTGCTGCTGGCCTGGGTGATCAGCGCGTTGAGTGCCGTGGCGCAAGCCGCTGATCCATAAACGCCGTTTTTGAGGCCACTGATGGGCACTGCGCCGCCGCTGCTGACCTGGTAGGCCTGCGCCGACTGCCCGGCCAGGTACACGGCGTTGCCGGTGACAGAAACGCAGGTGAACGTGGCCTTGCCATTACTGGACAGAGCCAGGTCCCCCATGCGCCCACCCCAACCCAAGACCGACCCTTCAGGCTGCGATGATTGCCAGACCGACTGCTGGTCGTTGTGTGAAAAAAGTTTGGGCGGCAGTGGCACCGATTTGGCGTTGTACTGCGCCAGCGTGGTGGGCTGGACCAGCGGCCCCACGTTGAGCTGCACCGCCATGCGGCCTGAGTCAAAAATGCCTTTGAGCGGTGCCAGCTCTGGTGCCAGCGCCAGTTGCATGCCGCCGGGCAAGGGCGTTGCAGGTGCCAGCACCGTGGCCGCCAGACTGGCTTGCGGTGTGGCGATGCCAGTGCGGATGGCGGCGTACTTAGCGTAGTTGGCATTGTCAAACGGCACCAGGGTGTTGCCGTAGTCGTTGCCACCGTACAAAAACACGCAGACGATGGCCTTGTAGTCAGTGGCGGTAAAGGCCGCAGCCTCGCCAATGGCCGCCAGGTTGAGCGCCCACGGCGTGGCAACGCCGGCCAGGCCCAGTCGGCTGGCGCGGCGCAAGAAGGCGCGGCGTGCGATTTTTTCGGATTGGTTGATCCACATGGTGTGCTCCCTTTATTTCTGGACAAGGTATTCAGGGCTGGCCATCACCAGCAGAATCGCCGCCTGGACACGGTTGAGCGCGCCCGCTGCCGTGGCGGTGCTGATCGTGGCTATAGAGGTGCGAATGGTCGCCAGCGTTGCCGCGCCAAGCTGCCCAGCACACAGCAGCAGGTTCAGGCGGTCCGTCAATGCCGCAGGGTCGTTGGCCAGGGCCAGCTCGGCCGCATAGGCAGGAGGTGCCAGCCCGCCGTTGTTGTTGTTGAAACCCGCCCGGATGGTGGTCAACATGAAGTTGAGGTAGCCGGCCACCGTGGATTCATTGGTCAACTGGAACTCGGGCGCGGTCAAGCCCTGCGTTGCCAGCGTCGTGTTGGGTGGCACATAGCCGGGCCTGAAAAAGTTGAACACTGATTGCGATCGCAGCGGGCTTTGGCCCAGGCGCGTGGCGGGGTCCGACAAATCGTTCACGGCCCACGCGTCACCTGGCGATGTTGCACCAAAGGTGCGCGCCCATTGCACCAACCGCAGCATGGGCTCGCGCTGCTTGCCCCAGGCTGGCACCGCCAGTTTGGCCGCATCCCGCGCCTCGGCGTCCAGCAACACGGCGGCCACTACCGTTTTGAGATCGCCCCGGACCCCAGCGCCGTTGTTATTGAAAACACCCGCAACCCGCGCAACAAAGGCGGGGCTGGGGTTGCTGGTGACCAGCCGCTGGATCAGTTGCTTGCTGATGAAGGGCCCGACGTTGGCGTGGTTGAAAATTGCATCCAGCGCCAGGCGCAGCGCCGCAGCCCCATCGGTGTTGGCCGGAACGGTGGTGCCCAGAAAATCAGCCTGGCCGGCAGAGTGCAGGCTGGCGTTGAGCCGCATGCGGTTTCTCACCTCCAGCGGGTTGGTGATGCGGGTGCTGCCGGTGGTGTCGTAGTCGTAGCCGGTGAATACCTGCGCCAGGCTGCTGATGGACGCCTGGTCATAAGTCTCTACTGGTTTGCCACTGCCATCCTGCTTGTTGCTGCCATCCAGGTTGAGCTGGTACAGGCCGATGGAGAACAGCTGCAACACCTCGCGCGCATAGTTTTCGTCGGGCGCACGGCCAGTTGCGGGGTCGGCTTTCTGATTGCCTTTGGTGTTGAGGAACACGCCCATCGCGGGGTTGAGGGTGATTTCTTCCAGCAGCGCCCGGTAATTGCCAAGCGCGCCTGCCGCCAGCACGTCCCAATACTGTGCCATGGCAAAGCTGCGCGACGGGATTGGCACACCGGAGCTGGACACCACAAATATCTCGGACAGAGCCAGCGCCACACGCTTGCGCACACCGTCTGCTGAAGCAATGATCTGGTTCCACACCATGTAATCAGCGGGAAACACGCTGGCTGCATAGGTGGCTGTGTTGAAACCTTTGGACATCAACCAATCCCAGCCCGTACGGGTCGCCGGCGCGTTGAGTTGGGCATTGAGCCACACTGCGTACCCTTGGGACTGCACCGCCCCAATCTCGCTGTCCGACGCAGAGAATTGCGCTTGCAGCAGGAAGCGGCTGGCTTCTTGGGCGGTGGGCGGCGGAGTCACGACCACAGGGGGCGTCACAACCACAGGGGGCGTCACAACGACAGGGGGCGTCTGCACAATGGCGGTCGAGACGTCGCCCCCGCCACCTCCGCCGCAAGCTGCCAACAACAGTGCCGCTGTCGCTGAAGCCGCACCCGCCAAATCTGCGGCGTCTGAATCTTCCCCAGCCTGTGTGCGCTGGCCTTCGTCAATGAGATGTGTGTTCATGGCGTCTCTTTGTGGGTTGAAATTGGAGTGAACACCATTGAATCCCGGAAGCTTGCCCACCGGATTACAGGGAGGTAAAGCTAGGGTGAAGCTTGATGAAGATGTGTAGCATCCCCCGGGCGGCGGTGCGCCTGTGCAACATCATCGTTTGCCGGCCCGCAGGCTTGGCGACCACGCTCAGGTCAGCGGCCGGCCTGTGAGGCGCTCAAGCACGGCAAGCGGGCTGGCAGACGGGTCATATTGCTGCTTCGCAGGCAAATGCAGCGTCTGCTCCAGCATGTGCTGGCCCGACATCACCGCGTGCGAGGTCTGGTCTGAAAAGCAGACCCACACCGAACCGGCGGCAAACGGCACGGTCTGCTGCGGCGCATCGCGCTGGTAGTCCAGGTCGGCCTTCATGCCGTCATGCAACTGCAGCATCAGGTGGTCGTACTCGCTGCGCAACGACTTGGTGACGTGCAAGGTTTTCAGCACGCTAGCCTGCCAGCCGGAATAGGGTTTGGCCTTTGGCAAAAAGCGCCGCGCAACATCTTCAAACGGTTCGCCCACACGCCACACGCGGGGCACGCCGTGCGGGTTGGCATTAGTGAACACGCGCAGAATGCGCTCACCGTGATTGGGCCGCGAGACAAAGGAATCGATGTGCAGGCGCTTGTCATCGGCCCGCCACGACTGCACGCGCGTCTCGACCTGGGCCGGCCGGAAACTGGTGGGCGCCATGCGCAACCAATGGGTGTAATTCGGCAGCAGGGTGTTGATCAGCGCCTGCGCCTGCGCGCGAAAGCGCCCAACCATCGCCGCCACTGATTGCTGAATTTGCGCATCGCCCAGCACGCCCTTCAGGCGGGAAGCTCCGTCGGGGGCAACGTCCAGGCTGATGTTGCGCGCTTTGGGCGAGAGCAGCGCCGGATCAAGATAACGCGCCTCGAGCGGCAACATTTCAAAGCCAAGCTTCGGAAAATAAAGCACCTTGCCGGCCTCCAGCGCCTCAATCCAGGCCGGCTGGGGCATGCCGCCGGTCCAGTCGGCGAGGTCGAGCGTGACCAGTTGCTGTTGCATGGGACAAGTATCGCACCCGGTGTGGATGCGCCTGCAACTGGCCAGGCGACGCAGTTTCTATGGCATGGCCGCTTTCTCAAACTCGGCCTTTGAGATCATGCCGTCGCCATCTGTGTCGATCTGCTTGAAGCGCGCGACCAATCCAGGCACGTTTTCAGCCTCGACGATGTCCAGCTTGCCGTCCTTGTTGGCATCGGCCTTGGTGAAGGCAGCCATCATCTCCTGTTTCGACATCGCCTTGTCGGCGCCTGCGGGGCCCATGCTGGTCTGCGCCCAAGCGGCGCTAGTGGTCAGCACGATGGCCGCCGCAGCGCCCTGCATTCGTTTGCGAGTTTTAAAAGTCATTGGTGAACTCCGGTTCAAGTTGAAAGGAGTTCCATTTCATCGCAGCAAGCCGTGGCCGACAAGCGTTTTTGCCTGCTGTTTCGTCCGATACGTTTTGGCAGAGACCGATACATTCTGCTTGCCTCAGATACATTTCCTGTCGCGCTGCAACAAGTTTTTTTCTGGCAGGGCGCTCAGGCGGCAAGCCGGGACCATTCAGACACGGTCAGGTTGCGCCCCTGCGCCTTGGCCTGGTAGAGCGCATCGTCTGCACGGGCAATGGTGGCTTCCATCGTTTCACCGGGGCGGTGCAACGTGAGGCCGACCGAGAACGTCACGCGCAGGTCAGGCTTCCACTGCCATTGGCCGGGCCTTGAAAACAGGTCGCGAAAACGCTCGATCACCTGCCCGGCTTCGTCTTTTGACGTGTCTGGCATGAGCAGCAGAAATTCCTCGCCGCCCCAGCGCGCCAGCACATCGGCCCCGCGCAGCGCCGCGCTTGCGTGGCCTGCAAAGGTGCGCAACACATCGTCGCCGGCGGCGTGCCCCAGCGTGTCGTTGATGTCCTTGAAGTGGTCCAGGTCAATCATCGCAATGCAGGCGCTGGCGGGTTGCCTGGATGCCCGGCGCTCCTCATGGGCCAGCAGTTCCATGGCGTGGCGGCGGTTGGCCAGCCCGGTCAGCTCGTCACGCGCGGCCAGCCATTGAATTTTCTCAAGCGCTTCGCTGAGGGACCGCTTCTGCTGCCGCAGCTGCCTGCGCAGTTCGCTCAGGCGTGCGGCGAGTTCGGCAATGCAGGGCAGCGTGATCAGCGCAAACAGGTAAAGCACGGTTTCCTGCTGGGCATCAAAGTGCGCAGGCCGCGCCGCCATGCCCACGAGGATGGTGAGACCCAAGCCAATCAGTGAAAACAGCCCCATCAGCCGGCAGTGACGTGGCGACAGGGTCAACGCGCCAAACACCAGCACCAGGGCGACGATTGTCAGCATCATGCCGTGGAAGCTCGGGTTGGCGACGTAAGCCATGGCCACGACGGTCAAGCCAAACACCATTTGGCAGGCCGTCATGGCAGGGTCGGCAAACCGCCGGCTCCAGCCGCTGCGGATGGCCAGGTAAAAGCCCGCACCGTTGGCGGCCAGGTACAGCGTGATCCACATGGCGTCTTGCGCCTCTGCCATACCCACTGAGACGGCATACCACTGCAGCGACAGAAGCAGAACATAGGCAACCTGCACCTCAACCCAATAGTTGAGAATGCTGCGCTGCTGGGGTGACACCCCAAGCAGCCACCGGAAAGGCGGGTCAGCTGGATCGTTTTTCATGGCATCCCTGAAACCTGGTTCTGCAGCACGATGGAAATGCGTCTGACGAGGATACTTCGGGCTGGCAGTTTCAGAGTCCAAGTGTAAGGCGGCGCCAGCCCCTGTGGCGCTGCTTTTCACAGCATGCATCCGGCCACAATTTGCACGAAAAACAAAATGCTATTTTAATAATAGCCTACTAAGCATGCAGGACGAGGGCTAAAGGCGCTTTTCCTTAACCCTTCGGGCAGCGCATCGAACGCGGCGTACGGGTCGGCAAACAGCGTGTCGCCACCGGTGGGCGGAATCACCTCGCCATACAGCACGGTGCCTGCGGGTGGCGATGGCAGAAAGCTCCAGTCGGAATGCCAAGTCTCGGCAAACAGCTTGCTGGCTTCACGCCA
>JANYJD010000361.1 GCA_025358555.1 Rhodoferax sp. | reverse complement strand
TGGGGTCGCCAGTTGGCCGGTCAGGTTGATTGGTGTTGAGGGTGAGAAATCACCAGCTATCAGGAGTGGTAGTTCAGTTGGTTAGAATACCGGCCTGTCACGCCGGGGGTCGCGGGTTCGAGTCCCGTCCGCTCCGCCAGTTAGTCCCATAGGGTTCCATGTAGTCTCATGGCATCCCGGGTTCATGAAAAAACGGGCTACAGCAAAGCTGCTGTAGCCCGTTTTCTTTTTTCTCCCAGGTAGATTCAAGTCGTCCCGCGACGTCTCGGGACGGGGTGCGTTGGTTCGATTCCAAATTTCTCCGCCCAGAAACAAGCGAAATTTCGCTTGTCTGTTGGATGTTGCTGTTAAGTGCTGCGCTGGCAGCGTATGAGCGATAAGGCCGAGGGTGATCGCTCGTTGGGCGCCCGTTGCCGGCTGACTGACTGGTTCTGGCGGCGCTGCAACCGCGCGCAGCAGTTGATGGCCTTGTTCGTGTCGAGTCGTTCACGCTGGTGATCAGCTTCGTCTTGCTGTACCTCACGTTCATGCGCTTCGATGAGGCTGCGTCGATCGTGGCACGCCGCTGTTTGCCACGGGAAAAATCACTTCATGCCAGTTTGACCAAGACGGCACGCTGCTTTTTTGACATGCGCCCATGCAACGTGAACAGTGTTGGCACGCGGCTGGCCAACGCCGTGCCGATGGTGTCCAGGTGTTCGGTGCGCTCGGTCAGTACCAGCACCTTGTGGCCTTGCTCGAATGCGCTCGCGATTTCGTCTGCCATCGCTGTGGTACGGCTGGCGTCGTTGGCGAGGTGCCGGAACACGTCCTGAATACCGGCGTCGGCGCTCAGGGCGATGGGCGCTGACATGTAGCGGGGAACCACCTCCATGGTTAGCGGTGCACCGGTCGGCCGTACCGCCGTGTGCCGCGTCGGGCCGCACTGCATGAAGATGATCGGCTGTCGTCCGTCGCGCCGGATCGGTGTGGCGGTGAGCCCGAGCACGTACCTGGCACGGGTTCGCTTCAGGATGGCTTCGAAAGAAAAAGCCGAGAGGTGGTGGCACTCGTCGGCAATGACCTGGCCGTAGTTCTCGACAATCTGGCTTGCTTCGCCCTGCCGGAACAGGGACTGCATCACAGCGATGTCGATCCTGCCCGTGGGCTTGGCTTTGCCGCCGCCGATGGTGCCGATCACACCTTTCCCGAGGTCCAGGAAAGCCTGAAGTCTTTCCTGCCATTGCTTGAGGAGCTCGGTCCGGTGCACCAGCACCAGGGTGTTCACGCCCCGCCGGGCGATCAGCGCCGCCGCCGTCACGGTCTTGCCAAACGCTGTGGGCGCACACAAGATGCCGGTGTCATGGCGCAGCATCGCGGCAACCGCTGCTTCCTGGTCCGGCCGCAACGTGCCGGCGAAACGTACTTCCAGCGGTTCACCGATGAAGCGCTCATCGCGCAACTCGTAGCGAATACCGTTTTCGCGCAAGAGCTCGCTGGCGGCATCAAGGCAGCCGCGCGGTAAGGCGATCTGGTTCGGGAAGTTCTCGGCGCAGCCGATTACACGCGGCTCGTCCCACACCGAGAGGCGCATCGCCTGCGCTTTGTAGAACTCGGGATTCTGGAACGCCGCCAGGCGGATCAGGCGGTTCGCCAAGGCTTGCGGCAGTGATGCCTTGTCAAAGTACAGCAGGTTGGCCAAGGTCACGGTCAGCGACGCGGGCATGGGGCCGGGCAGGCGCTGCTTGGCAGGCGTCGTCCGCTTCCAGGGCTCCTGCTGGTCCTCCTCTGTTATGAAGGTGACGTCAAGCGGATGCGAACCGCCGGTAGCCCGCAGGATCGTAGGTTCAATATCGTGTGGTGCCATACACTGCACCGAAGCCAGGAATGCCCATTGATTTGCGTAGGGCTTCAGCGCATCGTCCACGAACACGCTGCCTCCGTTTTCTCGCGGTAACTTCTGCAGTGGCAAGGCAATCAAATTGCCGAAGCCCCCTTTGGGCATGGTGTCCTGATTGGGGAAGAGACGGTCATAGGACGTGAGTTTCAGCTGCCGGGTGCGGGCGCAGGTGTGGCTGATGAGGGCGGTGCCGAGCCGTCTTGCATCCCGCGCCGAGACCTTGGTTGCGAAGAACACCCACACATGGGCACCATTGCCGGAGCGCGAAATTTCCAGCGCGGCCGGCACGCCCAGCTCTCGACAGGACTGGATGAAGGCTTGCGCGTCGGCGCGCCAGTCCGCGTCATCAAAATCCACGGCGAGGAAATGGCAGCTATCGTCTGACTGGAGCGGGTATACGCGACGGTGTGGCGGCCTGCGAGGTGGTTGTAGAGGGTCTGGTCGGTTAGCGGCATGAGCTGGCGATGGCCGCAGTCCGCACACTTGATGCGGGGCTTCTCGCAAACGCCCGCGAGCCATTCGTTCGCGCAGGCCGGCGAATAACCCGTCTTGCCCGCTTTGCTCTCCCAACGCACGGGATAGACATCGGTACGGCCGTGAAACAGGCGGCGAAAGAGAGTGACTTTCTCAGCTGTGGTCATTGCAGCCGCCGCGACCGGCGGAGCCCATGGTTGGGGCTCGCGCCAAGCAATGCCGTGGGTGTCCAGCATTGAGATCAGTCGGGCGTTTTCGGCGTGCAGCCGCGTGAGCTCATCGCCTGCATCTACCGACATGGCGATTTCACCCTGACCACAGGCCCGCCTCTGTCAGACGGCGCATCAACGCACCGCGTGTCGCGTGACGCACCGGCCAGCGCCGAAGCGCGCGGTCGAACTCTTTGGCGCTGGAGGTGAACGCATAGCCGTCCGCAAATTCTGCCAAGGCACGCACCGCCTGCTCATAGCCCGATGCCGAACCGCGCTGCGCATGGGCATCGATGGCGGCCCAGCACTTGTCCACGTCGGCCATCAACCGCCGCGGGTACGCTTCGCGCTGCAGGCGGCGCTTAGCCTCCTGCTTTGCGTGTTCCTGGGCTTCGTGCTCCACACGGAAGCCAGAGGCAGATTGGGCGAGTTCGCGCAGTTGGCTTACGCTGCGCCGCACTGCGGAGGCTAGGGACGACCGGTGCCGCGCCTTTAACCAGGCTGCGTGGCGGGATCTGATCTGGCCTTCCGCAACCTGCCCTTGGCCTTGCGCGATCAGCTTCAGCACCACCGCCAGCTCATCACGCGACCACTCGCTCAGCCACGCATTAATGTGACCGAGCTGCGCGACATCGTCCTGTGCAACTCGACCGCTCCCTGCGATAGCGGCGGCCAGCATATCGGGATCAATCTCCAGGAAGTCTGCCAGTGCCTGCTGCGGTGGCGACAACTCTGACAGTCCGGGTGGCACCTCTGGTTTCAGCGCGTCGTCCCCCAATTCATCGCGCAACGCTGCGGCCAGCCAGCCCAGGTAGAGCGGACGCAGATCTCCGCGCACCAGTTCGTCGCGCAGCGGCACCAGGCGCCGTATCCAGCCGCTGCCGTCTTCCGTCGCGAATCGGTCGTGGTTTTCGCTTTCATCGAGCAACCATTTGATGAGCCAGTACCCGTCTTCCGCCTCGATGCTCAGGGCATTCCAGACAGAGAAGAGCTTCAGTTCCGCTTTGCGGACTGTGGCCAATGGCAGGCGCAGAGCCAACTGACAACTGCACCAGTTGGCGGTGTAAACGAAGGCGTCGATGTAGCGTCGCGTCCAGTCGGCCGGATCGGCCTTCAGATTGCCCCACTCATAGTGGTTGACTAAGCCCGATGGCGTGATCTCGGCGCGCGTGGAAACGGCACGCAACTGCGCCATTTCGGCGCGGGTGAGTGGCCGGTCGATGGCCGCGAATTCGTAGTTCTGGTATTCGCTCAAGGTGATAGGCTCAACACGGGTTCAATTGGACTTGCGTTTGCGTACAGACATGTGTGCGGGAGGCGTCGACCGGACGGCGCGGAATGCTGAATCATCGCCGAGATGGATGTACAGGTGACCGTACAGCTCACCGTTCACGATCCTGGCACCTCCACGGCCAGTCAACTCGGTGCCTTCATCGAAGCCGTGCCAGGTGAAGTCAATACTCGGGTTCTGCCGCTTGGCGAGCCTGCAGTCCATTTGACCTTGCGCCGTGCCGAACTGGAAGCTGCCTGACCGGGCACTTTCGAAAGTGATGTGGCCGGGCACGTCCATGTCCACATAGTCCTGGTCCCACCCGGACATCCAGACGATGCGCCAGGGGCCGGCGAAAATGGTTGCAGCCATGACTTTGCCTGTCAGATGGAGTTCGCGTTCGTTAAGCCAGCCGTTGCGCCAGTGCGTCGGCCTGCTCGGCGAACTTCCCTGGGCTCTTACGTGCCAACTGCTCCAGATTGTGCAGCTTCCAACGGACGCCTGGCAGATGCTCGGCATGTGCAACGCCCAACGATGACCACTCCGGTCGGCCCGCCACCAGCGATAGCAGAAAACGGCGTTCATCCGCATCCAAGCCGGCGTGGAGTTCCTGCGCCATGTGCTCACGCGCGGCCAGCAGTGCATCGAGCTCTACCGGCTCGGTGGTCATCCCTCTGAAATTACGTTCGTACTCCTGCCGGATGTCGCGCATGACAGGGAACAACACCTCGTGCACGGGCCGGTTGTGGCTGGCCAGGTAGACCACGAAGGCGCGCCGGATGCCCGGCGTGATGCCCTCGTGTGCCAGCAACTGCATCACGTCGAAAAGATCGCGCGGATGCTGCCGGTCCATCGCGGCGACGAGTTTGCCGCCGTAGACGTCCTCCAGCGAGACGACCGGAATCTCCAGGTCCGCCAGCAGTGTTTCGCGGGCCATGGGCGTCAAGCTCGCCATACGCATCGGGTGGACGGTGCCGCGCATCACGAAGTTCACTTCGATCTTGACCTCGATGCTTGCGCGCCGCACCAGTAGCTTGGTCTCGCCGGCGTCGGCTGCCGCGATCGCATGGGTCTGGAAACCACGTGCCTTTAAGCGTGCGGCAGATTGCCTAATCGCCTCGTTGATACGGGCCAGCGCCACCTCACGGGGCAGGCTGTGGTCGAGAAACACCAGGTCCAGGTCGACCGACAGGCGAGGCATGTTGCGGACGAACAGGTTGATCGCGGTGCCGCCCTTGAGCGCAAAAGTGCCGTCCACGAAAACGAACGGCGCGACCTGCGTCAGCAGCCGAGCGGTGTCCAGGTAGATCTGGTTCATGGTTTGAGCACCAGTAGCCCATCTGCGGAGCGCGACACCCAGGCGCGGCTACTGCCGGTCGGCAGCTGGGCCGGATCCAGCTTAGCGGCCCAGGGCAGGGCGAGCTCGCGTCCGAGCTGCAGGCACAGACGTACCGTCTTCACGCTGGAGCAGCGCCGCAGCAACGCGATCAGCACATCGGCGCGCAGGCTGTACGCGCTCTCCATGAGCTCGCGGGCTTCTTGCAGGGGCTGGCGCACGCCCACCTCGCTGAGAACCTCCAGCAACGCACGTTCGGGTGTCGACACCCGAGGCCCCCCGCTGCGCTTCTCGAACGGGCCGGCATGCAGCGGATTGTCCGGCGCCTCGTCGAACAAACGCTTGCGGTGGTACTCGGCCGGAAAGCGCTCGGTGAACCAGTCGGGCGGGCGGGCTGCCGCCCACCCGTACAGGTGCAGCACGGGCTGCTGCGACACGTAGTGCCGGACCCCATACCAGTCGAGCGCGGACTTGCCACCCACGTGCAGGCCTTCGATGCTTCGCTGCAGGAGGATCAGGCAAGGATGCAGCGCCAGAACATCGTTGGGTCGGCTGTGGACGCCGCGCACCAGCCGCGTCATCCAGCCGGCGCGCACGTAGTGGACTGCCAGATCCGCCGAGATGCCCAGCGCCGTCAAATCCTCGGAGGTCAGCGGCGAACCGGGCGTCCAGTGCCGGTAGAGGAAATTTAGTTTAGTTCGGTCAGTCGTAGCCATGCTGCGATATTTATCATCATTTCAAGCCGCCGACAAATGCTAATTTCGATTTAAATCGTAGTCAAGCTACGATTCGATTAAATTTATCAATTTTTGCCTGAGTGAGGTCTTGGGCAAACCTTGAGTGAGACAAACCCAAGCTTGTTTCATTTGAGACGTTCTCCGAGCCAAGGCCTTGATCGACAATGCGACCAAAAGCGTGGCTCTCCGCCTAATTCGGGAGATCCCCGTCTCAACCCCCAAACTCGACGGGGATTGCATGAGACTTGATGGTTCGGTGTGAGACCAACAGTTTGCCTGAGTCGTTGATCTGGTTCGATTTTTTGGACTCAGTGAGACGTTCTGACAACATCTACCTGCAGCCGTCCACTCCGCCAGAATCAATGGGGTACAGCAGTTTCGCTGTACCCCATTTTTTTTAAAATATACTGTGCCAAGATCACAGCATGCTGATCCCCGACCACCTTCGTGACCTGTTGATTGACCCCCGCCAGCACCCACGCGGGCTGCCGCATTTGAGTGCTGCCAGCGGTTTGGTGCGTGTGCAACATCGCCTGTACGTGGTTTCGGACGACGAACTCCATCTGGGTGTGTTTGACGACATCGAATCCCCGGTTGACTCGCCCGGGCCAAGCCCGCCACTGGGTGAGCTGGTCCGCATGTTTGACGGCGAATTGCCGGGCGACACGGCCCTGCGTAAATTGGCCAAGCCCGATCTGGAAACTCTGGCCGAGTTGCCACCTTTGCCAGGCTGCCCTTTTGGGGCGCTGCTGGCGCTGGGTTCGGGCTCGCGGCCCACCCGCGAGACAGGCGTGCTGATGGCGCTGGATGCAGTGGGCGGGTTGTCCGGACGCGTTGCGCGCATCGACTTGTCAGCCCTTTACGCACCGCTCAGGGTGCAGTTCCCCGACCTTAACATTGAGGGCGCTTTTGTCTGCAGCGGCGAACTGCGCCTGTTGCAACGCGGCAACCAGGGCGATGGCCGCAATGCCTGCATCCACTTTGACTGGAACCAGGCCGTGCCCTGGCTGGTTGCGCAAAGCAGTCCGGCGCCAAGACCCAAAGCCGTGCAAGTGATCGCGCTGGGGGACATTGACGGTGTGGGATTGAGCTTGACGGATGGCGCGGCGCTGGACCATGGTGCGTGGGCATTTTGCGCCGTCGCCGAGAACACCGCCGACACTTTCCACGACGGTGCGTGTGTGGGCTCGGTGGTGGGCACGGTGGCACCCGATGGCAAGGTCGTTCAGGTGAAGCAGCTCCGGGGCGCGCCCAAGGTCGAAGGCCTTGCAGTGACGATGGCGGGCAGCGAATTGGTTTTGACGCTGGTGACCGATGCTGATGACCCAGATATCCCAGCGCAATTGTTGCGCGTGACAATGTAAGGTATCGGTTTGGGCCGCGACGGATCCTTGATGTACAGACCAGACACCCTTGCTTTCCCGCAATCCCAGGCAGAACGCCTTGCACGGCTGGCTGAACGGATGCAGCGCACGGGGCAGTGGTCGCCCGCGCAGTCGGCGGGCCGGCGCTGGACTATCGGCTGCGTGTCGCTTGAAATCACGCAACGCTGCAATCTGGACTGCACGCTGTGCTACCTGTCCGACAGCGCCGAGGCGGTGCGGGACATTCCGCTGGAAGACCTGTTTCGGCGCATTGATGGCATAGCGCTGCAATTCGGGCCAAATGCCGATGTCCAGATTTCGGGCGGAGACCCGACCCTGCGTGACCGCGCTGAGCTGTCGCAGATCGTGCGTTATGTGCGGGCACAGGGCTTGCGGGCTTCGCTGTTCACCAATGGCATTCTGCTCACCCGCGAGTGGCTACAACAATTGGCGGCGGATGGGCTTAATGATGTCGCGTTCCATGTTGACATGACGCAGGAGCGCAAGGGCTATTCGTCTGAGGCCGATCTCGATGCACTGCGCCTGCGCTACATCGACATGGCGCGCGGCTTGCCAGTGTCGGTGCTGTTCAACACGACTGTGTTTGCGGGCAACATGCACGAGATCGCGGGAGTGGCAGATTTTTTTGTGCAGCACAACGACGTGGTACGTTTTGCCTCGTTCCAACTGGGTGCCGATACGGGCCGCGGGACAGTGGTTGGCCGCGACCCGATCATGGTGACGCAGACCTCGGTGTGTGAAGCCATTCAACGCGGCGTGGGTGTAGCGCTTAACTTCGATGCGCTGCAAGGCGGGCATCGGGCTTGCAATCGATACGCGATGCTGGTGACGGTGGGTGCGCAGCGCTTTGATGCGCTGGCGGACGGAGAATTCGTCGCCCGCGTGATGCGCGATACGGCAAGCGTGGCGTTTGAGCGCGACCAGGGGCTGCGAGGCGCCCGGGCGCTGGCCAAAGCGCTGCTGGGCAAGCGGCATCTGTGGGCTGGATTTGCACGACATGCCCTGCGCACCCTGTGGCAGTCGCGAGGGCAATGGGTCAGCCGGGGTCTGCGGGTGCCGCCGGTGCGCAAGATTTCTTTCTTCACGCACAATTTCATGGACGCGTGCGGTCTGGATTCTGAGCGAATTGACGCCTGCGTGTTCATGGCGGCAACGGTTGACGGCCCGATGGCGATGTGCGCCTACAACGCTGAGCGGGACCGCTATCTGTTGAAACCGATCCGGCTTGCCAGCGGAAAAATATGGCAGCCATTGGCCGTGGCGCCAGATGCCAATGGCGAGATCCGGATTCCGCTGAAGTGGCTCAAGGGCAAGCCGCGTGATGCCGCGATGGGTGAACGAAAAGCCCTTGTCCAGGCGCATATCACGGGCGTGACGCAGGACGAGGCGCGCCGCATCGCGGAGGAAAGCCGGTGATCAAACCTGTTTTTCAAATGCGGCTGGCGCTGGTCTCGCTTCTCATGCTGCTGCTTGGCGCGTGTAGCACGGTGGTGCAGGTGCCGACGCGAACCGGGGGCAATGGCGGGGCTTCAGCCGTTTCGCTCGACGAGGCGAAGGCTGGCTACGCGCGCGTGCTGCGGCGGCATGTCAACGACCAGGGTCAAGTCGATTTTGCGGCGCTGCGCGATGACATCAGCGACGCCGGGCTGGGTGCCCTGGAGAACTATGTGCAGGCTATTGCGGCAACACTTCTTGACGCAGCGCCGACGCCTCGGGCCCGCCTGGCGCACATGGTCAATGCCTACAACGCCCTGTCGATGTACAACGTCGTCGCGTCCGGCATTCCGCCTTCGCACGATGGCTTTGCCAAGGTAAAGTTTTTTGTGCTGCGCAAGTTTGTGATTGGCGGCACGCCCCTGTCGCTCTATGATTTCGAGAACGGCATCATCCGCAAACTGGGCGAGCCGCGGGTGCACTTTGCGCTGAACTGCTCGGCAGTGTCGTGCCCCGTCTTGCCGCGCGCGATGTTTACTGCCGAGCATCTGGATGAAGAGCTAGAGCGAGAGACACGCAGCTTTTTCACGCGGGCCAGCAACTTGCGTATCGACGCAGCCGCCCGCACCGTGTTTTTCAACGAAATATTGAAGTTTTACACGGAAGATTTCGTGCCCGCACATGGCACCACCTTGATAGCCTACGTGCAGCGCTACACCGATCGACAAATCCCCGTGGATTACGCAATCGCCTTCACCCCCTACGACTGGACGATTGCCAACAGCCGACGTCCGTAGTTCGGACGCCATGCTGGCCGATCTGACCACTGCAAGTCAATATGCTCGATGAACGAGCCCGCCAGGGAGCACCACCACACGTCGCCTTTAGGTGTGGTGCAGATGCCTTAGGGTCCGCGCCCACGGGAAGCCATAGTCGCCGGACCCGCAAGTCGCGCGGGCGCAGGCTGCACAGCAGCATCGGATGACTGGGCGTTACTGCGCAGAGTTGCCAGTGGCAAGAGCGCGCTGCCACCGGCTTTGGCGAGTGTTGCCAGCACCGTGCGCCGACACGGACTGAAAGATTGCACATTGGAAACCATTGCGACCTGCCTTGCAAAAACCAGACCGCCCCGATGAGCCAGGCGATCTTCAGTTTACTGCTGCAATCGCGTGTCTGGTTGCGTTAGTCCTTTGGTTTCAAGCGTGGGCGCAGGGTCGGGCGCAATGGGAAAGCCGCGCGGCAAGGAAGAAAGCATCCGTGCCTTGCTTTGCACAGAAAAGCGCAAGCCCAACAGCACAGCCCCAACGCCGATTGAAATCCAGCCAGCCATGCGCAAAACAGCCGCAACCGAGGCAGTGACAGACGAAGGCTCCAGGAATGAGGGCGCAACCAGACAGGCGGCTCCCAATCCAACGGCCGCAACGCCCTGCTCCAGAAGCGCAGTGAGTGCGCGCCCGTGCTTGTTATCAGGTTTTGGATCAGTTTTTGAATTGTTCATATTTTCTCTCTCTCCCTTTCTCGCCGGCCCATGCTCGACATTGCATCGATACTTCATCGATATTCCACCCTCGCTGGCAAACGTTGCTGCCATGGTTTTTGCAGGGCGGAGCCGGATCTTACCTTTGCGGATGATGATTTACAACATCACAGGCCGACTGTTACATTGTTCAGCGAACGGCCAAAAGTGGCCTATTCAGATTCGCTGCTTGCGCCGAACGGCGCGCACGGCACTGGAATGCCTGGCCTCAGTACTTTGACTGGCTCAGTTCAGCAAACAAGTCACTGTATATTTTATAGCGGTTTGTGCTTATTTCACGAGGGCTAGAGGCCGATTCTTCATTTGACACAGCGGCAATCACGCCACAACCCGGCTCATGCAGGTGCGTGCAGTTGTAAAACTTGCAGTGGGCAACGTGGGGCTTGATGTCAGGCATGTACGCCGCAAGCTGGGCCGGGTCGATGTGGTTCAGGCCAAACTCCTGAAAGCCTGGCGAATCAATCAGCGCGGTGGGCTTTGCTTCGTCCACTGCCTTGTCCACCCAATACCAGGTGGTGCTGGTTGTAGTGTGTTTGCCAGCGCTTAAAGCCTGCGAAATCTCACCGGTCTGCGCCAGCGCGCCGGGGGCCAGCAGGTTTATCAGCGTACTCTTGCCGGCACCCGAGGGGCCCAGCACCAGCGTGGTTTTGCCACTCAGCAGCTTGAGCAGCTCTGCGCGGTCCACGTCGCCGGACTTCTTGAGCGACAGGGGCAGCACGCCGTAATGCATGTGGCGATAGGGCAACAGCCATTGCCACGCCCGCTCGAAAGGTTCGACCAGATCGCTCTTGTTCAGCGCGATGATCGGCGTTATGTGCTGCGCTTCTGCGGCAATCAATGCGCGCGACAGCTGGCTGCTGGAAAACTCGGGCTCGGCCGCAATCAGGATCAGCACGTGGTCCAGATTGGCCGCAAACGACTTGGTGCGTATTTCGTCCTGGCGGTAAAACAGGTTGCGGCGCGGCTCAATCTTCTCAATGGTGCCCTCGTCTTGCGAGGCTTTCCAGAGCACGCGGTCGCCCACCACGCCCTGGCTTTTCTTGCCACGCGAATGGCAGATCAGCCGCTTGCCATCGGCGGCTTCCACCAAAAAATGGCGGCCATAGTTGGCCACGATGAGACCATTTTGAAGCCCGGTTTGCGTCATGCAACCAGCGCGTCAACTTGCGCAGCGCAGTCAAAGTCGCTGCTCGATATTCCGCCCACGTCGTGGGTGTTGAAGCGCACCACACAGCGGTTGTAATGCACTGACAGATCTGGGTGATGGTCCTGCGTGTGTGCGATGAAGGCCACGGCGTTGACGAATGCGATGGTCTCAAAATAATTGGCAAAGGTGAAAGTCTTCTCGATGGCAACCGCCGGGCCGTCACCGACCAGTTTCCAGTTGTCTATTTTTGCCAGATTCGCTACTATTTCAGTAGCTGTATACGCACGTCTGACAAGGGCTGTCCAGTCTTTTTTCTTCATTTTTTAGTCCATTAGCGCATTTTCTACGGCACCTAAGCGACCATCCGCTGCAGACGCTCAGACGCGGGCGGATGGGAGTAGTAAAACTTGACGTAAACCGGGTCCGGCGTCAGCGTCGAGGCGTTGTCTTCATAGAGCTTGAGCAGCGCCGTGGACAGGTCAGCACCGCTGGTCTGCGCCACGGCATAGGCATCGGCCTCAAACTCGTGCTTGCGCGACAGCTGTGCAAACAGCGGCGAGATGAAAAAGCTGAACACCGGCATCGCCAGCAAGAACAGCAGAAGCGCCAGCGCGTCATTGGGCGCATTCAGATTGGGGCTCACACCCAGCCCGGTATAAAACCAGGCCTGCCGTGCAAGCCAGCCCAGCAGCGCAAAGCCCGCCAGGCTGATCGCAAACATCGTCACGATGCGCTTGATGATGTGCTTGTGTTTGAAGTGCCCCAGCTCGTGCGCCAGCACAGCGTCTACCTCTGCAGCAGACAGTTTGGCCAGCAGCGTGTCGTAAAACACCACACGCTTGGCCGCGCCGAAGCCGGTGAAGTACGCATTGGCGTGTGCGCTGCGCTTGCTGCCGTCCATCACGAAGAGGCCTTTGGCGGCAAACCCGCAGCGCTGCATCAGCGCGGTCACCCGGGCCTTCAGCGTTTCGTCGTCTAGTGGCTTGAACTTGTTGAACATCGGCGCAATGAAGGTCGGGTAAATCAACAGCAACAGCAGGTTGAAACCCATCCACACGCCCCAGGCCCACAGCCACCACCAGCTTCCCGTGGCGCCCATCACCCACAGGATCAACGCTGCAATCGGCAGGCCAATCAGCGCGCCCATCACGCTGGACTTCAGCAAATCCGCCAGCCACAGCCTTAACGTCATCTTGTTGAAGCCAAAGCGCTCTTCCAGCACAAACGTCTGGTACAGCGTGACGGGCAGCTCGATTAGCGCGCCAACCACCACAAAGGCTGCCAGCAACGCGACTTGCTGCCATATGCCACCCCCCAGGCCACCCCCCAGCCACTGCAACAGCGCCTGGTTCAGGGCAGACAGGCCACCCAGCAGCGTCCAGCCCAGCAGGACCGCCGTGCCCAGCGCCATTTCCAGCAAGCCAAACCGCGCCTTGGCGACGGTGTAGGCAGCCGCTTTTTGGTGCGCTGCCAGGGTGATGTTGTTGGCAAAAGCCGTAGGCACGCTGTTGCGGTGCTGGGCCACATGGCGGATTTGGCGTGAAGCCAGCCAGAACTTGAGCACCAGCCCCAGAACCAGCGCAATCGCAAAGCAGGCAGTGAGCGTGAAAGAGGCGGAAGTCAACAAGGAAGGCGTTGCAGGGGGCACCAAAAGGGGATCTGTCATGACGTCCAAGTTTAGGCCATCAACGACAATTCAAGCCATGACCGACTCCAAACCACTTACGCCAGCATTGACCCTTAAAAAATCCGATCAAAATCTGGTCTGGCTGGACTGCGAGATGACGGGGCTGGAGCCGGACGAAGAGCGGATCATTGAAATCGCCGTGGTCGTCACCGGCCCGGACCTGACGCCCCGCATCGAAGGCCCGGTGCTGGTGATCCACCAAAGCGACGCGCACCTGGACAACATGGACAAGTGGAACAAGGGCACGCATGGCAAGAGCGGGCTGATCGACAAAGTCCGCGCGTCCGCAGTGACGGAAGCGCAGGCGCAGGCAGAGTTGATCGCGTTTTTAAGCCACTACGTGCCCAAAGGCGGTGCACCGCTGTGCGGCAACAGCATCAGCCAGGACCGGCGGTTTCTGGTCAACTACATGCCCGTGCTGGAGAAATTTTTCCACTACCGCAACATCGACGTGAGCACCCTCAAGGAACTCGCCAAACGCTGGCGGCCTGATGTCTACAAGTCATTCAAGAAGAAGCAGCGCCACACCGCGCTGGCCGATGTGCACGAGTCGATTGACGAGCTGGCGCATTACCGGGCGAATTTTTTTAAGACACTCGATTAGGTAAAAACCCGAATCTGTGCCATAATCTGAGGCTGCGCTAAAAAACGCATTTGCACATCTCCCCTCACACACTGGGCTTTGGCAGCGGACTTGATTTTCAAGGCTGCGCAAAACAAGTCCCAAGCGCTCGAAGAACCCCGCCAGTTTGGCTCAAAGGTTAGCGCAGGTTCCGTTTGATGGTTGATGTTTTTTAACCATTGACGGAGCGGTCGGCCCCAGTGTCGCTGTTCGCGTGTGAGATTTAAATGAACGACGCTTTTGACGCGGTTGGCGACTTTTCGCCTGCTGAATCTTTTTCCACTGACTCTTTTTCTTCAGGCAGCACTTTGGCATCCAGCGAAGGCTTTTCGCATGGCACCGATGCCACGGAGGTTTTTGCTGAACCTTCTGTTGAGCCTGGTGTTTTAGCGGTTGCTGATGCGCAGGACACAGTGGAAGCCCCGGTCGCAGTGCAGGCTCCGGCAATTCCCAATGGTTTTATCGCTTTGGGCCTGGCCCCCGAGCTGATCCGTGCGGTGCAAGATCTGGGCTTCACCCAGCCCACCACGGTTCAACTCAAAACCATTCCCTTGGCGATGCAGGCCGACCAGGAAGGCGCTGGCAAAGCCGGCCGTTTCACCGACCTGATGGTTTCCAGCCAGACCGGCAGTGGCAAAACCGCCGCCTTCCTGCTGCCCGTGCTGCACACTTTGCTCAAGCAACAGGCCGATGCCGAAGCCAAAGAGCGCACCGATTTTCAGCTGGCCACAGCCGACGCTTTGGCCAAGGGCGAGCCTGCCCCAAAACGTGCCAAGCGCAAAGACCCCACCAACATGCGCAACTTCAAGGCCGCCACACCCGGCGCGCTGATCTTGTGCCCGACGCGTGAACTGGCGCAGCAGGTGGCGCATGACGCGATTGACCTGGTGCAGCATTGCCGTGGCCTGCGCATTGCCAACGTGGTGGGCGGCATGCCTTACCAGTTGCAAATTGCCAAGCTGCAAAACGCCAACCTCGTGGTGGCAACGCCTGGCCGCTTGCTTGACCTGCAACGCTCGATGCAAATCAAGCTGGATCAAGTTCAATTCCTCGTGGTGGACGAGGCTGACCGCATGCTGGACCTCGGCTTCGCCGACGACCTGGCCGAAGTCAACCAGCTCACGATTGAGCGCAAGCAGACCATGATGTTCAGCGCCACGCTGGCCCCGCGCATCCAGCAGTTGGCTACCCGCGTGATGCGCGAGCCACAACGCATCCAGATCGATTCGCCGCAGGAAAAGCACCAGAACATCAAGCAGGTTTTGTTCTGGGCCGACAACGCCCAGCACAAACGCAAGCTGCTCGACCACTGGCTGCGCGACACCACCATCAACCAGGCCATCGTTTTTGCCAGCACGCAGATTGAGTGCGATGGTTTGGCCAACGACTTGCAGCAAGACGGCTTCAGCGCTGTTGCTTTGCACGGCGCCTTGAACCAGGGCCTGCGCAACCGCCGCCTGATGGCGTTGCGCGAAGGCCATGTGCAGATTCTGGTCGCTACCGACGTGGCGGCGCGCGGCCTTGACGTGCCCACCATCAGCCACGTGTTTAACTTTGGCCTGCCCATGAAAGCCGAAGACTACACCCACCGCATTGGCCGCACCGGCCGCGCCGGGCGTGACGGCATCGCCGTGACATTTGCCGAGCTGCGTGACCGCCGCAAGATTTTTGACATTGAAGGCTACACGCGCCAGCCGATCAAATCGGAAGTCGTGCCCGGCTTGGAACCAAAACAGCGCGTGCCTGATTCACGCCCCGCTGGCAATTTCGGTCGCAATGACCGGGGCGCAGACCGTGGTGGTTTCGGCGGCGGCAACTTCGCACCCCGTGACCGCAATTCCGGTGGCCGTGCCGGTGGTTTCAGTGCCCAACGCAGCGGCGGTGGCGGCTTCTCAGGTCAAAATTTTGGCGGTCCGCGTGACGCAGGCGGTGGAAATGGTGGTGGAAATGGTGGTGGTGAGGGCGGCTTCAGTTACGAGCGCAAAGGTGGCTTCAATGATCGCTTCGCGGGCGACCGTAACTCAGGCGACCGAAATTTCGCTGCCCCCCGCCACCCTGCTGGTGACCGTGATTTTGGCAGTGCACCGCGTGGCGACTTTGCCGACCGCAAGCCCGCTTTCGGCAAACCCGCCTTCAGCAAGCCGATGGGCGTGAAGACCGCCAGCATGGGCAACGGCGGCAAAGTGTTTGTGCCGCGCGACGCGAAAAAGCGCCCCACGCGCAGCTCCTGAATGCACTAGTCGACCGTGCGCGTCAACCTGTGAGTTGAGCGCCTACCGGTTGCTGAGGTCAACATCAGCCCTCGACATGGATTTGTAGCGGGCTGGTGCGCTTTTTGCTCGGAGACTGCTGCGCGCTCAGGGCTTGGTTTGACCGCCGCCGCGACTTGTCTGCTCGCAGCGCTCATTCAAAACATGGACATACCTAAGCAGATGTTCGCTTGCCGGGTTCAGCTGGAACACAGGCTCACATCAACAGATGTTCGCCCGCAGAACCGGCAGAAACTCAGACTCACATCAACAGATGTTCGCCCGCAGAGCCGACAGAAACACAGGCTCACATCAACAGATGTTCGCCCGCGTTGTCACCGCCCAGGGTCACGTAATTCACCTTGCGGATGTCCATCAGCTTTTTGCCGCCTGAATAGCTGATGGAGCTTTGCACGTCCTGCTCCATCTCGATCAGCGTGTCGGCCAGCTTGCCTTTGATCGGCTCCAGAATGCGTTTGCCTTCCACGTGCTTGTACTCGCCTTTGTTGAAGTCGCTGGCCGAGCCGTAGTACTCCTTGAACAGCGTGCCGTCCACCTCGACCGTTTTGCCGGGGGATTCTTCATGCCCCGCAAACAGCGCGCCAATCATCACCATCGACGCGCCAAAGCGGATGCTCTTGGCAATGTCGCCGTGGTCACGGATGCCACCATCGGCAATGATGGGCTTGGTCGCCACACGGGCGCACCACTTCAGCGCCGACAGCTGCCAACCGCCCGTGCCAAAGCCGGTCTTGAGCTTGGTGATGCACACCTTGCCCGGCCCCACGCCCACCTTCGTCGCGTCGGCCCCCCAGTTTTCAAGGTCAATCACGGCCTCGGGCGTGGCCACATTGCCCGCAATTATGAAGGTGGATGGCAGCTTGCTGCGCAAGTGCGAAATCATGTTTTTCACGCTGTCCGCATGGCCGTGGGCGATGTCGATGGTCACGTATTCGGGCACCATGCCCAGCGCGGCCAGCTGTTCCACCGTGTCGTAGTCCGGCTTCTTGACACCCAGTGAAATCGATGCAAACAGGCCCTTGGCCTTCATGGTTTTCACAAACTCAAGGTTGTCCAGGTCAAACCGGTGCATCACATAAAAATACCCGTTTTGCGCCAGCCAGACGCAGATGGACTCGTCCACCACGGTCTTCATGTTGGCCGGCACCACCGGCAGGCGGAAGCTGCGCGCGCCCAGCGTCACGCTGGCATCGCATTCCGAGCGGCTTTCCACGCGGCATTTACGCGGCAGCAGCAAAATGTTGTCGTAGTCAAAAATTTCCATGGCGCGAGTCTCCAGCAGGCAAAAAAAACCGGGCCACAAATGCTGTGGCCCGGTGATTGATTCTACGCCCACCCCATCGACACGCCCGGCCGCAAAGCCGTTCTACGCCGCGCGCCACCCTATTTGCTGCAAACGCTCGCCGCGCTCGCAATCACCTGGCCTTTGGCATCTTCAACCCAGCCCACAACGCGCAAATGATCCGGGTTGGCCCCCGCCGGGATGCTCATGGGGCGGGACTCATAAAGCGGCACCGGCGCTGGCGGACGCTGACGGCTCAATTGCTCTGCATTTAATAGCTGACTATGCTTATTCCACAAGGGCTGGAGTGCATTTCTAACCAGATTCCGGGCAACGGGCGTGCCATCGGCACCCGCAGGCACCTGTTCCACCAGCAGAAGCCATGCGGTCAGCGGCTGGCGGGGCAGTGTGCCACCGCGCGCGGGTTTCAATTCGATGGATGTGCCCATGTAGCCGCCTAGCGCGACGCCATGCGCTACTCTCAAAGTGAGCGTCTTGGCGGCAGGCGTGGCGGCAACCTTGTGCCGTGCGCTGGCAGCGCTGCCCGGTGCTTGCATGCCCAGGGCTTGCAGCCGCGCCAGTGCATCCTGGCTGGCAGCAGCCGACAGGGGCGCGTCGTCCCCTTTGGCACTGGGCACGATCCAGTCCAGCGCCAGCTCGGTAGCTGTTACTTTGAGTATGGCCGGGTCGGCCCAGCAGGTGTTGCAATCGGCGCTGATGAAGCGCTCCACCAGCGCAGTGGGGCTGCGCTGGCCGTCGCTTGAACACGACGATTGTGCCCAGGCGCTGGCGCCGCAAAGTTGCACGGCAAGTGCGCTCAAGCCAACCAACGCGGCAACGGCGCTGAACCTGGCGTTTGGAGCGGGCAAGCTGGCGCTGCGGTGGCTGATAGAAAGCAAGGACTTAGGCAAGGACATGGGCAAGAACATGGGCATGGGGGATTCCTACAATGGGTGTATGTTCTCAGAAGTCAAACCAACGGCCCCCATGTCAGTCGCGCAGGATTCGCCGCTCTTACAGAACCTGAACCCGGAGCAGCGGGCGGCAGTAGTCTTGCCCAACGAGCACGCACTGATTCTCGCTGGCGCGGGCTCGGGCAAAACCCGCGTGCTGACTACGCGCATCGCCTGGCTGCTGCAAACCGGCCAGGTGTCGCCCGCCGGCATCATGGCCGTCACCTTCACCAACAAGGCCGCCAAGGAGATGATGACGCGGCTGTCGGCCATGCTGCCGGTGAACGTGCGCGGCATGTGGATTGGCACCTTCCATGGCCTGTGCAACCGGTTTTTGCGCTCGCATTACAAGATGGCCAATTTGCCACAGGCGTTCCAGATTCTGGACACGCAAGACCAGTCAAGCGCCATCAAGCGGCTGATGAAGCAGTTCAACATTGACGATGAGCGGTACCCACCCAAGCAGACGATGTGGTTCATAGCGGGTTGCAAGGAAGACGGCTTGCGCCCCAACATGGTGGAAATGCGCGACGAAGACACGCGCAAGAAAATCGAGATTTACCAGCTTTATGAAGACCAGTGCCAGCGCGAAGGCGTGGTCGATTTTGGCGAGCTGATGCTGCGCAGCTACGAGCTGCTGCGCGACAACGACCCCATCCGCGAGCACTACCAGCGGCGCTTTCGCTTCATCCTGATCGACGAGTTCCAGGACACCAACAAGCTGCAGTACGCGTGGATCAAGATGCTCAGCGGTACGGGTGCCCACAGCCCCGGCGGTCTGGGGCTTGACCAAGCCAGCTTCAACCCTACCGGCAGCGTGCTCGCCGTGGGCGATGACGATCAGAGCATCTATGCGTTTCGCGGCGCGCGCGTGGGCAACATGGCCGACTTTGTGCGCGAGTTCAAGGTGAAGCACCAGATCAAGCTGGAGCAGAACTACAGGAGCGGAAGCAACATCCTCGACTCCGCCAACGCCCTGATCAGCCACAACAGCAAGCGGCTTGGCAAAAATTTGCGCACCGATCAGGGGCCGGGCGAGCCGGTGAGGGTGGTTGAATCGACCGGCGATTTTGCCGAGGCGCAGTGGATGGTGGACGAGATCAAGCAACTCGTGCGGGAGGATGTTCCCAGAAAAGAGATCGCGGTTTTGTATCGATCGAATGCGCAAAGCCGGGTGATCGAGACCGCGCTGTTCACCGCCGCCATGCCGTACAAGGTCTACGGCGGCCTGCGGTTTTTTGAGCGGGCCGAGATCAAGCATGCGCTGGCCTACCTGCGCATTCTGGAGAACCCCAACGACGACACCAGCTTCATGCGCATCGTCAACTTTCCGCCGCGCGGCATTGGCGCGCGCAGCCTCGAACAGTTGCAGGACGTGGCGCGGGCAGCGGGCTGCTCGCTGCACGACGGCGTGAGTGCGCTGAGCGGCAAGGCCGGTGCCAACATCGGCGCGTTTGTCGCCAAGATCGACGTGCTGCGCGAACAGACGCAGAAAATGACGCTGCGCGAAATCATCGAGCTGGTGCTGGACCACAGCGGGCTGATTGAGCACTACAAGGCCGACCGTGAAGGCGCTGACCGCATCGAGAATCTGGAAGAGCTGGTCAATGCCGCCGAAAGTTTTGTGACGCAGGAAGGCTTTGGGCGGGATGCGGTGGCGTTGCCGGTGGATGAACTGGGCAATGCCTTGACTCAATCGCCTGTAAGCCAGGGGCTGGACCCGAATATGCCCCCCGCCGCAGACGCCGCTCCAGAGCTGGCCCCTGACGCGCAGACGGGCGAGACGCTGTCCCCGCTCGTCGCCTTCCTGACCCACGCCGCGCTGGAGTCGGGCGACAACCAGGCCAAGACCGGGCAGGACGCGATCCAGCTCATGACGGTGCATTCCAGCAAGGGCCTGGAGTTTGACTGCGTGTTCATCGGCGGGCTGGAAGAGGGCCTGTTCCCGCATGAAAATTCGATGAGCGACCACGATGGCCTGGAGGAAGAGCGCCGCCTGATGTATGTGGCCATCACCCGCGCGCGCAAGCGCCTGTACCTGAGCCATTCGCAGACGCGCATGCTGCACGGCCAGACGCGCTACAACATCAAGAGCCGCTTCTTTGACGAACTGCCCGAGGACGCGCTGAAATGGATCACACCCAAGCAACCAGCTTATGGTTCAGGTTTGGGCAATGCTACATATTCAGGTGCTAACAATTCATATACGACAAGGGCTACAGGCACATTTAGTAGTCAAAACTCTTCAATTTCGGGCTCTGGCGTACCGGAACAGAAGCAAACCGGCAACCACGGCCTGCGCGCCAACATGAAAGTGTTCCACAACAAGTTTGGCGAAGGCACCGTGCTGACGCTGGAAGGCGTGGGCGACGATGGGCGCGCGCAGGTGAGCTTTGCGCGCCACGGCACTAAATGGCTGGCGTTGAGCGTGGCCAAGCTGACTCCCATCTAATTTGAGTTGCCCCGGCTTTGACCCGCCCGGGCGGGGTCAATTCAGCTACTTTCCCAGCATCTGCGCCGGATGCATCTGCTCCTGTGTATCCGGCATATAACCTTTGCCGTCGCGGTTGCCCTTGGTGCCGGCGATTTGCCAGGCCGTGCGCTGGCCTATGAGCCGGGCCAGGTATTCAAGCTCCTCGTCAGTGTGGTTGATCGCCGCTGCTGCGGTTAAATAGCGCCCCTCTTTGGGCCTCACCTCGCCCCAGAACGACTGGTGGTAGCTAGCCTGGCTGACCAGTTTGTCGGTGCCCGCGCCCATGTCCACTGTGCCGTAGCAGTTGCAAAAGTAGCTCCGGTAATTTTGGTTTGGCAAAACCTCGGTTTAGACACCGGTACCGCGAATGCCGGCCGTGATGGTCGGTGTGATGATCTGGCGATTGCCGCCCCGGCCCCAGACGCTGGCAACGGCCCCGCTGAGCAGGCGCAGCAAGCTCACGGTCGTCAACGTGTTGCCGCGCTCCACGGTCAGTCGGGAGTTCTGGCGCACATGAAACGACGCGGTGCCCAGCACAAAGATCAGGTTCGATGCAGGCCCCGTCTCAAGCCGGTCGCCGGTCTGGATGGTTTGCTGCGGCAGCAGGCGTGCGCCGTTGACCAGCGCGTCGCCCACCAGTTCCACAATGTTGCTGCGTGATTGCGCCTGTGCACCCGCAAAGCCGCCCATCGCGGTCCAGGCGGCAGCGCCCTGCAGAAAACTGCGCCGTTGATGCCAAAGCACTTCAGCATCAGTGCGGCCTTGCAAGATGTGTTGGGTCATGCGGTGTCTCCTTCTGTGGCTTCAAAACTGGCCTGGTAGGTGAAATAGATCGACGTGAAAAACATGGCAGCCAGCAGCATCGCAGCCGGAAACATCGCCGCGCCCGCTACCGAGGGTCCTCCCACGCCAGTAGCGATCAGGGTAACACCCATGCCGACCACCACAAACACGGCCGACCACGCCAGCCCGAATACCGCAAACGCGCCAAAATTCCGCAGGCAGGCCACCAGGCTGAAAAACAGGCTTTTGACCGGCGGCACCCCGTGCCAATGCACCAGCGCGGGAGCATGCCAGAACATCAGCGACAAAGGCAGGTACAGCGCCATGCTGACCCACATGGCAGTTTGAAATTCGGGTGCCATGACGGCCTCGCGCGACAGCGTTCCGCCGACCAGGTACAGCCGTGCAAAGCTGCCTCCGTCGATCAAGGCAGACACGCCCATCACCAGCAAAAAACCCAGCGCATACAGCGCGCCCAGCAGCAGCATGGCGCGCATCTGCGTGCGCCCGGCGCGAAACGAGCTGATCAAGATCGACGGCATCGGAAACTTTCCTTTGGCGGCCTCTTGCGTTGCGGCCATCAGCCCCAGGGTGGCGGCCGGCAGTAGCCCCAGCGCCAGCGCGTTGCCGACGAGCGGCACCATGCTCAGCACCGACATGGCGGCCATGAACATGAAAAACAGCCCGGCCAGCGCGAGGGGCTGCTTGAAAAACGTCTTGATGCCCAGCTTCACCCATTGGATGCCAGTGCGCGCGGGAACGATGTTCAATTTCATAAGGGTGACGCAACAGCGGTGTGAAGGGCAGGATTGACGATGCACTGGCGCAGCACGCGCTCAAAATGCGCCGGGTCATGGGCTTGCAGCATGGCGGCGTCGCGCGGCAAGTGAAAGTCCCACAGCCGCGATAGCCAGAAGCGCAGGGCACCTGCGCGCAGCATGGCGGGCATCGCCTGCCGTTCGGCGAAACTCAAGGGGCGCACGGCAATGTAGGCCTGCATCAGGCTGGCAGTGCGCGCCTCGCACCGGGCGCCGGTGGCCAAGTCAATGCACCAGTCGTTCAAGGTGACGGCAAGATCGAACACCCAGGTGTCGACGCCGGCAAAGTAGAAGTCAAAAAAACCGGTGAGGGTGGGAGCATCGGCGGGCCCAATGTTGTCTACTGCAAACATCACGTTGTCACGGAACAGGTCGGCATGGATTGGCCCGCGCGGCAGTGCCGCATGCGTGGATGACGCCGCCACATGATTCTGGTAGGCCAGCTCGCCTTGCAGCAGCGTGGCCTGGGACGCAGTGAGGTAGGGCACGACCACCGGCACGGTTTCGTTCCACCACGGCAAGGCCCGAAGGTTGGGCTGCGCCATCGGGAAATCGCGAGCGGCCAGGTGCATTTTGGCCAGCATGCCGCCCACGGCGGCGCAGTGCGCAGGGGTGGGTGCCAGCTGGCTTTTGCCTTTGAGCCGGCTGACCACGGTGGCGGGTTTGCCATTCACGGTGTAGAGCAGGCTGCCCGCAGGTGTTGACGCAGGACCAGCAGCAGGATCAGCGGCCGGTTCAGGCACCGGCACGCCGTGCTGCGCCAGGTGTTTCACCAGGCCCAGGTAAAACGGCAACTGCGCAGCGGTCAGGCGCTCAAACAGCGTCAACACATAAGCGCCTTGGTCTGTGGTGACGAAGTAGTTGGTGTTCTCAATGCCGCCTGCGCAGCCTTCCATGGATTGGAGCTGGCCCAGGTTCAGGCGCGTCAGCAGGACGCTTGCCTCATCAAATGAGACCTCGGTGTAAACCGCCATGTTTCAAACCGTCAAAATCAGAAACCTAGAACTTTCCAGGCGCGCGTGCCGGTGGTCGGCTGCACATCGTAAGTTGGAAAACCGCCTTTGGGTTGCACCGTGATGCTGCGGGTCTCACCGCCGACGCGCACCTCGTCAATCTGGGTGGCACCGCCCTCCACGTGGATGCGCTCTATCAGCTGGTTGGCGCCGGAGGCGGGCTGTGACGGGGCAGCGCCGACGACAGCCGATGGTTTGGCCGGCGGCGTGCCGGTCTGGGCCCAACCGCCGCTGGCACAGGCCAAAAGTGCGATAAAAAACAGGGGGTGGACAAGGGCAATGCGCATGCCTGCATTGTAGGGTGGCAAAACCGGTGCGCTTCAAGGGCAAAATGCAGCCATGAGCGACAAGAAAACCCTGCTGCTGGTCGATGGTTCCAGCTACCTGTACCGCGCCTTTCATGCCATGCCCGACCTGCGCGCCGTGCCGGGCGACCCCGCCAGCGCCGCCACAGGCGCGATACGCGGCATGATCAACATGATGCAGAGCCTGCGCAAGGAAGTGCACTGCGACTACGCAGCCTGCGTTTTTGATGCCAAGGGCCCCACGTTTCGCGACGCGATTTATCCGCAGTACAAGGCCCAACGCTCGCCCATGCCGGACAACCTTCGTAGCCAAATCGCGCCGATCCACGAGGTGGTGCGCCTGCTGGGCTGGACCGTGCTGGACGTGCCCGGCGTGGAGGCTGACGACGTGATTGGCACGCTGGCCGTCATCGCAGCACGGCAGGGCATTGAGGTGATCGTCTCCAGCGGCGACAAAGACCTGGCGCAACTGGTGGACGAGCACATCACCATCATCGACACCATGAACGGCAAGCGCCGCGACCTGGCCGGTGTGCAGGCAGAGTTTGGCGTGCCCGCGCGGCTGATGGTGGACTACCAGATTCTGGTGGGCGACACGGTTGACAACGTGCCCGGCGTGGACAAGGTCGGCCCGAGAACTGCTGCCAAGTGGCTGCAGGAATACGGCTCGCTGGACGCGGTGGTGGACAACGCGGGCAACATCAAAGGCGCGGTCGGCGAAAACCTGCGCCGCGCGCTGGACTGGTTGCCGACCGCGCGGCAACTGCTGACCATAAAGACCGATTGCGATCTGGCGGGCTACGTTGAAGGCCTTCCAGATATGAATTCAATAGCTATTAGTGCACACGACACGGGGGCTTTGAAGGGTTTTTACGAGAAATACGGGTTCAAGGGGCTGGCTCGGGCGACTGGCGGCGATGCGACTGCGGGTTCAGATGCGGCGCAGGTGCCAGGGAGCAAGCCGGGTGGGATGAAGCAGGGCCAGGGCAGCCCTGAGCCAGGCCTGTTCGATGCGCCCGAGGAGCCCACGGCACCCGTCGCGTCCCGCGCCATGTCGCTGGCCTACGACACGATTTTGACGTGGCAGGCCTTTGATGCCTGGCTCGCAAAAGTCAGCGTGGCCGATCTGGTGGCGCTGGACACCGAGACCACCTCGCTGGACGAGATGCGGGCGGAAATTGTCGGCATCAGCTTCAGCATCACGCCCGGCGAGGCCGCCTACATCCCGCTCACCCACGACTACCCCGACGCCCCCGCGCAGTTGCCGCGTGACGAGGTGCTGGCCCGGCTCAAACCCTGGCTGGAAGACGGCACCAAGCTGAAGCTGGGCCAGCACGTCAAGTACGACCGCCACGTGTTCGCCAACCATGGCATCGAGGTGCAAGGTTACGCGCACGACACCATGCTGCAAAGTTACGTGCTGGAAGTGCACAAACCG
>JANYJD010000350.1 GCA_025358555.1 Rhodoferax sp. | reverse complement strand
CGCACCAGGCCTTCGCGCGCTCCGGGCGGCGGCGATTTGAGCTCCAGGTGGTAGGCAAAGCGGCGGCGAAACGCGGGGTCAATCTGCTCAATGCGGTTGGTAACCCAGATCGTGGGCACGGTGTTGGACTCAAGAATCTGGTTGACCCAGGCTTTGCCATTCACACTGCCGTTGCTGGGAGCGGCCACCTGCTCGGCCCGCGCCAGCAGTTGCGCGGCTTCGCTGGAAATCGGCGGGAAAACGTCTTCCACCTCATCAAACAACAGCGCCGCCTGCGCGCTGCCCTTGAGAAACACCTGGGCAATTTGCAGCGAGCGGTAGCGATCGCGCCCGCTTAAAGAATTGCCGTCGCGGTCGGCATATTCCACTTCAAACAGTTCCAGCCCGGACGACTGCGCCACCACTTTGGCAAGCTCAGTTTTGCCGGTGCCGGGCGGGCCGTACAGCAGCACGTTCACGCCGGCTTCCTTGCGCGCCACGGCGTTGCTCAGCAGGGCGCAAAGCACCTGCGTGTCGTCGGCTACAAACGAGAAGTCATCGGTGGTCAGGCTGCTTTTGGTTGACGGGCGGGTGAACACCGCCATCAGCTCGGACTGGTCGCGGTACTGGCGCATCAGCACCGGCGGCAGCTTTTCGCTGACCTTCATCAGGTCGGCCAGGTCGGTGATGTTGTGCTCGGAGATCAAATTTTCGACCAGGCCAATGCGCTCCAGCCGCGAGCCTGCGCGCAGCGCCTCGCCCACCTCTGCAGCATTGACCCCTGCCACCTCGGCAATAGCGGCATAGGCTTCGGGCGCGTTGTTGACCTTGAACTCCACCAATATGCTGCGCAAATCACGCTGGTAGCGCGCCAGCGTGCCGTACAGCAGCAAGGCGCGCTCGGCCTTGTTGAGCATCAGCAGGCCGGCCAGGGCGTCGATGTTTTTCTCAACCAGGGTGGACTGCTTTTTGAGCGACAGCGTGAGCCAGTCGCCGGTGGCGGCCAGCACGGCAATCAGGTCTTTGGGTTTGTCTTTGGCATATTCGTCCAAATAGAAAAACAGCGTGCCTTCTTCATACGGGCCGCGCCAGGCGCCGAAGCGCTGCAGGAACTCGGGGCCGGTCAAGGCCTCGTGGCCACGCCACACGTCATTGGCGGCGCAGCGGCGCGCCAGAAACTCGCGCAGCCGAGCCAGGATGGGCGCAGGCCACACCAGATGCCTCCCGGCCATGGCGATCACGCCATTGAGGTCGCGGCGCGCGTTGAAGCCCGGCCCCTGGCGGGCCGCCAGGGTCAGCACAAAATGCGAGCACATCAAGTCCAGCACCGGCGCATCTTTCAGCCCGGGCGAGACAAGCATCTGCCCAACTGCGGTTGCGCCCATCAAACGCTTGGTCATCAAAAATCTCCAGCACGGGTGTGCATTGGTGTCACAAAAAAATCGCTCCAGATTGACCATAACGCAGTCCGGGGCAACTTGGAATACCTGCGTTGCGAATTCCACAACACTTACAGGGCTGGCCGGGCCAGACTACGCCATCCCGAGGTCAAAACTGTGAAAAAATTCCTGGTCGCGCAGGTCACTGAGCCGGTCAAAAATTCCCCAGGGCGGTACCGCGCGAGACTGCATTCCGCTTGACAATACGCCAATGATCCAACTCCAGCAAGTCAAAGAGGCCGCCGTGCGCCTACACGGGCAGATTTTGCAAACGCCCTGCGTGGCGTCCAGAACCCTGTCCGACATTACCGGCGCGCAGGTGTTTCTCAAGTTTGAGAATCTGCAATTTACCGCGTCATTCAAGGAGCGCGGTGCCTGCAACAAGCTGGCGCAGCTTGCCACGCCATGCAATGGCGTGATCGCCATGAGCGCGGGCAACCATGCCCAGGGCGTGGCCTACCACGCGCAGCGGCTGGGCCTGCGCGCGGTGATCGTGATGCCGCGCTTCACGCCCGGTGTGAAGGTGGAACGCACCCGCAGCTTCGGCGCAGAAATTGTGCTGCACGGCGACACGCTGGACGAAGCGCGCACCCACGCGCTGCAACTGGCAGAGCAGGAGCAGCTCACTTTTGTGCACCCGTATGACGACGCCGACGTGGTGGCCGGCCAAGGCACGGTGGCGCTGGAAATGCTGCAAGAGGTGCCCGACCTGGACACCTTGGTTGTGGCCATTGGCGGCGGCGGCCTGATTGCCGGCATGGCGACAGCGGCCAAAGCCATCAAGCCGGGCATTGAGATGGTGGGCGTGCAGACCACGCGCTTCCCGGCCATGTTCAACGCCATCAAGGGCACCCACCACCCGCAGGGCAGCAACAGCATTGCCGAAGGCATCGCGGTGGGAACGCCGGGCAAAATCCCGCTGGAAATCATCAGCCGCCTGGTGGACGATTTGCTGCTGGTGGACGAAGGCGATATTGAGCAATCCATCGTCATGCTGCTGGAAGTGGAGAAAACGCTGGTGGAAGGCGCAGGCGCCGCTGGGCTGGCCGCGCTGCTGAAATACCCCGAGCGCTTCAAAGGGAAAAAAGTCGGCCTGGTGCTTTGCGGCGGCAACATCGACCCGCTGCTGCTGGCCGCCATCATTGAGCGCGGCATGGTGCGCGCAGGTCGGTTGGCGCGCATCCGCGTGAGCGCGCGCGATGTGCCGGGTTCGCTGGCCACCATCACCGCCATGGTGGCGCAGGCGGGTGCCAATATTGATGAAGTCCACCACCAGCGCGCCTTCACCAATCTGGCGGCGCAAAATGTCGAGATTGAGCTCGTCATCCAGACCCGCAGCCGCCAGCACATTGCCGATGTGCTGGCCCAGCTCACGCAGGCGGGGCTGGAAGCGCAGATGGTTTAGCGGCAAACCACCAAATTGACGCAGTTTGCAGCCATGGACATCCTCACACTTCAATCCGCCCTGCCCACGTACTTCGCCCCGTGGGTGCAGGCGCTGGACTTGCAGGTTGAATCATTTGCCGCCGACAGCGTGCTGCTTCGGCTGCCCCACAGCGATCAGCTGTCACGCACCGGCGGCATGGTGTGCGGGCAGGCCATGATGGCCGCTGCCGATACGGCGATGGTGCTGGCGCTGATCAACCATTTTGGCGAGTTCCGGCCCTGCACCACGGTGCAGATGAACAGCAGTTTTTTAAAGCCGTTGTCCAAGCAGGACGGCCTGGTGGAAGCCCGGGTGATTCGGGCTGGCAAGTCGCTGGCGTTTGGCGAAATTGACATTCGCGGCGCCCATGACGGCAAAAGCGTGTGCCGGGCCAGCGTGACTTACGCCTTGCTGTGACTTGGCGCGGGCTGCGCGTCCCGGGAGCGCGTGAAAAATATCACAGTGCGCCAATCTCTGGGAGTTTTATCCCTGCCTAAACCGCTCAGAAAGCCGCACAGAACGCGCGCGATCACCGCATACTCGGGCGAAAGGGGTAAATTTACATCCGGTAACGTAAATAGTTTGATGAAAGCCCACGTTTTTCTGAGCCCTCATCCGGCTGCGCCACGCCCAGTCGAGCCACACCTGGCCTTGGCCGGGTACTGGAGCCTCGCCGCCAGCCGCATCCGCGCCGCCGCAGCGAGCTGCATTTTTTTGCTGCTCACGAGCGGCTCGGTTGCCCTGGCGCTCGCCGCCACGCCAGTCGGCAAATCCGCCAACAAACCCGCCACTGCAGCCGTCGCCATTGCCACCATCCTGGACGGCGATGCCATCTTGCTGCGTGGCACCAGCCAGTTCACGCTGGCAGAAGGCACACGGCTGTACGCGGACGATATTCTGGAAAGCGGTGCCAATTCACGCCTGCTCCAGCTCGAGTTTGCCGATGGCGCACGGCTCAGCCTGGGCCCGGCCACGCGCCTGCAAGTCATGCCGCAACTGGGTGCCGCGCGCGCGAAAACAGCGCCCCACGCCTACTTGCTGCAGGGTTCGCTAAAACTGCGTGCGGGCCCCAAGGCCTTGAGCCTGCGCGGAGCCGTTCTGGCGAGCCCGTGGCTGGACTTGCAGACCACCAACGCCAGCGCCGTGTTGCTGGTGCAGGCCAACAGCACACGCCTGTTTGCCGAAACCGGCGACGTGGGCCTGCTGAGCTGGCGCGCGCTGGCGCCGCCGTCCACCACGCTTAAAAGCGGCGAATTCCTGATCTGGTCCGCCGGCGCCAAGCCGCTGCTCGCAAGCCGCGCGCCTGGCGACTTTGTGCAGTCTTTGCCCAAGGCTTTTCTGGACAATTTGCCGGCCCGCGCGGCCCTGTTCAATGCCCCGGAACGCGAGCTGGTCCTGACGCGGGCCGGCGAGCCGGCCTATGCCCAGCTCCAGCCCTGGCTGGACGCCGAGCCGGCGCTGCGAAAAGCCAATTTGCCGCGCTGGAAACCGCTTGCCGCCAAGCCTGAGTTCCGCCAGGCCCTGCGCGCCAACATGGGCGCGCATCCGGAATGGGGGCCAGTGCTTGATCCGCCACGGCCCAAAACACCGTCTTCTGGCGCGCAGGCGGGCTTACCGGCCGCCAATCCACCGATTCCCACCACCCCTAGCAAAACGCCATGAAACTCCTGCTCAAGTTCAACCTTATCTTTCTGCTGGTTTTTGTGCTGGGTCTGGCCGCTGCCAGCCTGGTGGCGCGTGATCTGCTACAGCGCGAGGCGCAGGAAAACGTGGCTGAGCGGGCCCGCCTGCTGATGGAAAAAGCCAATGCGGTCAGCACTTACACCGCCGACCAGATCCGCCCGCTGCTGGAAACCCAGATGAAGTACACCTTCCTGCCGCAGTCGGTGCCGGCCTATTCGTCGGCTGAGGTGCTGCAGGCGTTGCAAAAATCGTACCCTGAATACAGCTTCAAATCCGCCATGCTTAATCCGACCAACCCGCGCGACCGGGCCGTGGCCTGGGAGGAAGACGTGATTGGGCAGTTCAAGAATGCGCCTGACTTGAAAGAATTTGTCGGCCGCCGCGAAACGCCCAACGGCATGTCGCTCTACATCGCGCGGCCCATCCGCATCAGCAACCCGGCTTGCCTGAGCTGCCACAACACGCCCGACCTGGCGCCAAAAACCTTGATCGAGCGTTACGGGCCCTCCAACGGCTTTGGCTGGAAACTCAACGAAACCCTGGGCGTGCAGGTGGTGTCGGTGCCGATGACCCTACCCGTGCAGCGTGCCGACCAGGCCCTCAAAATGGTGGTCGGCGTATTGGCGGCGGTGTTTTTGCTGATAGGCGCCACGCTCAACTTCATGTTGTGGCGTTTGGTGATCCAGCCGGTGACGCAACTGTCCCAACTGGCCGACCGTGTCAGCATGGGCGAGCTCGACGGCGCCGAGTTCGAACCCCGATCCAAAGACGAAATCGGCGTCCTGGCCGAGTCTTTCGGGCGCATGCGCAAGAGCCTGGCGCACGCCATGAAGTTGCTGGAAGCTTGAGGCTGACCGGGCTTTGACCGCAGGCACCCCACGATGAGCCACAACTTGCCCCAACAGATCGGCAAATACACCATTTCGGGCGTGCTTGGGCGCGGCGCGATGGGCGTGGTGTACAAGGGCTTTGATCCGCACATCCAGCGTCCGGTGGCGATCAAGACGGTGCATAAAAGCCTGCTCGGGGATGATGGCGAAATCGACTCCATAGCCGCACGATTCCGCAACGAAGCCAAGGCGGTGGGGCGCATTGCGCATGCTGGCATTGTGGCCATATACGAGCTGGGGCAGGATGAATCCACCGCATTCATCGCCATGGAGTTTGTCGAAGGCCGCAACCTTGAGCAGGTGCTGGCCGGCACGCCTCTGCTTGGGGAAGCCCAGGTGATCAGCATCGTGGACCAACTGCTGGACGCGCTGGACTGCGCCCACCGCAACGGCGTCTGGCACCGCGACATCAAGCCCGCCAACTTGCTTTTGACCGCCGACGGCCAGTTGAAACTGACCGACTTCGGCATTGCACGCATCGAAAATGCGGGTTTGACGCAGATCGCTTGCGTCATCGGCACGCCCGGTTACATGGCACCCGAGCAATACATTGGCGACGATGTGGACCACCGGGCCGACTTGTTTGCGGTGGGCGTGCTGCTCTACCATTTGCTGGCGGGCCGGGCGCCTTTCACGGGCCGCCCGGACCAGGTGATGTACCAGGTGCTCAATGAAGAGGCGGCTCCGCCCAGCAGCTTCGCCTCGCAGGCGCGGCACGAGGCCTATGACGCCGTCGTCAGCCAGGCCATGGCCAAACACCTGCCCCAGCGCTTTGCCTCTGCCGCAGATTTCCGCCAGGCGTTGGCGGCGGCGGCCCGGCTGTCCGACAGCAGCGACGGCAATGCCACCGTCCTGGTTGAAAAAGCCCAATGGCTGCGCACCCTCACCCATGCCAAGCAGGCGTTCCCAACCCCAAAATCGCAGGGCAGCCAGGGCAACGTGGTTGGCCAGTCCAGCCCGACGCATCTGGCCCACCCGAGCCAGTGGGACGCGCCCACGCTGAGCCGCATCGAGCGCTCACTGGCCAGCTATGTGGGGCCGATGGCCAAATTCATGGTGCGCGACGCTGTGCGCAGTTGCACTGACGTGCACAGCCTGACCAGCGCTTTGGCCCTGCACATCGGCGAAGGCCAAAAACGCCAGAAGTTCATGGACGAAGCAAACGCGCCTTCGCAAGCCACGCCGCTGCCGCGCACAGCCGTGCGCCAGCTCACGCCCACCCCGGTCGCACCCAGTGCAGCCAGCTTGCGCCCGGATGCGCCATTGAGCGACGACATCAAGGCCCACGCCACGCAGGTGTTGACGCGCCAGCTCGGGCCGATTGCCAAAATTCTGGTCAAACGCGCTGGTGAGCGGGCGCACGGGCGGGCCCAGTTTTTGGAGCTGCTGATCGAAGCCTGCCCGGAGAATGACCGGGCGGTTTTGCGCGCCGAGTTGGAGCCCAGCAAATGACGGGCCGTCCTGCGGGCAGAGGTGAGGTTTCGGCGAATGTCTGCCGCCAAGGTGCTGCGCGCTAAAATCAGGAACTGCCAATTGCGGCCAATCCGCTGCGCACTCAAAAGATACCCAAGGAATCCCCATGTCAGCACCCACGCCATCGCCAGATACCCATGCACCCGACGCCACCGAAGCCATCGTGCCGTTGATCCCGCTTGTGCTGCCGCTGGTGGGAGGCGTGCTCATGTTTTTGCTGGCCTTCATCGCAATTTACATGGCTTGATTCTGCCGGCATTGCGCAACGCCGACTCGTCCTGGGGTTTGGCCAGAGCGTGAACTCCTTCACGGGCCGCAGCTTTAATGCATAAAGCCATGCATTTTTTGCATATCTTTTGCCTGTAATCGCCATGTAACTGGCGGCCAAGTTCATAAAATCGGCTTCCCTACTGCATGATTGCCGGTGGGGCGTAGCCCTTGCTGCGAGTGAGCAAGTCGCCTTCTCAAAGAATTCCTGTTTTGAAAAGACGATTTTTAAACTAGGAGCTTTTTATGAACTCACCCGTAATGCAGGGCCTGGACCTCAAAATCCCCAGCTTTGTCAAAAACGCAAGCCTGATCGCCTGGGTCGCCGACATGGCCGCCCTGACCCAACCGGACACCATCTACTGGTGCGACGGCTCCGAAGAAGAATACGCGCGCCTGTGCCAGCAGCTGGTGGACGCAGGCACCTTCAAAAACCTCAATCCCGCCAAACGCCCCAACAGTTTTCTGGCCTGGTCTGACCCGAGCGACGTGGCCCGCGTGGAAGACCGCACCTTCATCTGCTGCGAGAAAAAGGAAAACGCCGGCCCGACCAACAACTGGATGGCCCCGGCTGACATGCGCGAGAAATTGCAATTCGGCACGGCCAGTGAAAAAGCCCTGTTCAACGGCTGCATGAAAGGCCGCACGATGTACGTGGTGCCGTTTTCCATGGGCCCGCTGGGCAGCCCGATTGCCCACATTGGCATCGAGCTGTCCGACAGCCCCTATGTGGCCGTCAATATGAAAATCATGACGCGCATGGGTAAAGCGGTGTATGACGTGCTGGGCGATGGGCTTGACGGTAAGGGCGAGTTTGTCCCCTGCGTGCACACTGTCGGCGCGCCGTTGGCCGCAGGCCAGGCCGATGTGAAATGGCCTTGCAACCCCACCAAGTACATCGTCCACTACCCAGAGACACGTGAAATATGGAGTTACGGCTCGGGTTACGGCGGCAACGCGCTGCTGGGCAAGAAATGTTTTGCGCTGCGCATTGCCTCCAACATGGGCAAGGCAGCGTCACAAGCTGCTTCCGATACCGGCGCAGGCAATCCCGGCTGGCTGGCCGAACACATGCTGATCCTGGGCGTGACCAAGCCCGCCCTGGCAGGCCAGCCCGCCAAAAAATACCACGTGGCGGCAGCCTTCCCCAGCGCGTGCGGCAAAACCAATTTTTCGATGCTGGTGCCGCCGGCCGGTTTTGACGGCTGGAAAGTCACCACCATTGGCGACGACATTGCCTGGATCAAGCCAGGCGTTGACGGCAAGCTGCACGCCATCAATCCGGAGGCCGGTTACTTTGGTGTGGCCCCCGGCACCAACATGCTGACCAACCCCAACTGCATGTTGAGCCTGAACAAAGACGTGATTTTCACCAACGTCGCGCTCACCGACGACGCCGATGTGTGGTGGGAAGGCATGGAGCATGACAGCGGCAGCCTGCCCGCGCATTTGATCGACTGGCAGGGCAACGACTGGACGCCAGAATCAGCCAAGCTCATGGACGCCAACGGCAAGCCCACCGGCAAACTGCGGGCCGCCGCGCACCCCAATTCCCGCTTCACGGTGGCCGCCACCAACAACCCGGCACTGGACAGCGCGTGGGACGACCCCAAGGGCGTGGCGATTGACGCCTTCATATTTGGCGGCCGCCGTTCCACCACCGTGCCGCTCGTCACCGAGGCGCGCAACTGGACCGAAGGCGTCTACATGGCCGCCACCATGGGCAGCGAGACGACAGCCGCCGCCGCCGGGCAGCAGGGCATCGTGCGGCGTGACCCCTTCGCCATGCTCCCCTTCGTCGGCTACAACATGAGCGACTATTTCCAGCACTGGCTCGGCATGGGCGAGCAGTTGGCCAAAAGCGGCGCCAAACTACCCAGCATTTACTGCGTCAACTGGTTCCGCAAGGGCGACGACGGCAAGTTCGTATGGCCCGGCTATGGCGAAAATATGCGCGTTTTGAAGTGGATGATTGACCGCATTGAAGGCATCGCGCCGGGCCAGGAAAACCTGTTCGGCATCAGCCCCGCCTACACGGAAATCACCTGGACTGGCTTGGACTTCACTGCTGCCCAGTTCAACACCGTTACCAGCATCGACACCGCCGCCTGGCGCGATGAATTCAAACTGCACACCGAGCTATTTGGCCAATTGGCTTACCACCTGCCCAAGGCGCTGGAAGACACGCGCGCCAAGCTGGAGGCGCGGCTGGCAGCTTGATCGGCATCGACCGCGCTGCGGCTAACGGTCCGGCGCAACCCCTGCAAAGCAAAAAGCCACCGCATGCGGTGGCTTTTTGCTTTGGGGCGAGGGGCTATCCGTCTACCGGCGGGTGCTTATCCCGCCGCGTGCTCGCTGCGCCAAATCGCTGCCTGCAGGTCGGCCATGATGCGCGGGTCGCTCTTGGCGCTAGCCCAGTAACGCTCGTCGATGCGTGCATTGGTGCGGCGAATGACGTACGCTTGCAGTGCCACCGACATGCTGGACGCCACCCGGTGCGCGGTAGGCGCCATCAGGGCCAGGGCCGCAAAGGCGATCGCCCACAGCGTGACCCAGGAGGCCAGCAGATAGCCGTCTGCCCAGACCGAGACGAGCTGGTCGGCCACCACCATCAGCGCAGCGACCAAGGCTGCCAGCAGCATGGCGGCAAGGCCTTTGGTGCTGTCAAAGCCGCGACGGAACCGCCCTACGGCTTCGGCAACCGCTTCAGCCCTTTGAACGCCGGGATGGGCGTTTGAATAGTTGAGGTGTACAAAACTGGTCATGATTGGTTTTCCTTTCTCTAAAACGCCCGAAACAGAAAAGTTCGGGCACAGACGAATATTAGGGTTAACTCTAATGCTATTCAACTTTATATTGATGATTAAATACATTCACCAAAGTGATTAATCGGCACAATACGGCCATGCCCGCCCTGAATTTCCGCACCTTTGATCTGAACCTGCTGCGCGTGTTTGACGAGGTCATGACCGAGCGCAGCCTGACTCGCGCCGCGCACAACCTCTCGCTGACGCAACCCGCCGTCAGCAACGCCATGCGCCGCCTGCGGGAAACGCTGGGCGACGATTTGCTCAAGCGCAACGGCCAGGGGCTAGAGCCCACGCCGCACGCGCTGGACATCTGGCCCACCGTGCGCGACGCGCTGCGCAGCCTGCAGGCATCCCTGGCCCCCAGCGATTTCGTGGCGGCGCAGGCCAACACCACGTTTGTCGTAGCCATGGCCGATGCCACCGCCGCTGAGCTGATGCCGGCCCTGATTGAGGTGATGAACCGCGACGCGCCCGGCGTGTCGGTGCGGGTGGTGCCGCTCACCACGCGCGACCCGCGGCGCCTGCTGGAAGAGCGCTCGGCCGACCTGGCGATTGGCTACTTCCCTGCCGTGCTGTCTGATTTGACGGCGCGCGCGCAGGTGGGCAAGGCGGTGCCGTTTTCGCACCACCGCCTGTACCACGGCAAGTACGTGTGTGTGATGCGCCACGACCACCCCATGGCCAAGGGGCCGATGACGTTGAACCGCTATTGCACAGCGCGCCACTTGCTGGTGAGCTTTTCGGGCCGGCCGTTTGGCTTTATCGACGAAGCACTGGCTGCGCTGGGGCGCGAGCGGCGGGTGGTGCTGACGGTCAACCAATTCTTCACGGCCGGGCGGGTGGTGGCCAACTCCGACCTGCTCACCGTGCTGCCCCGGCATTTCGTCAGCGTGACCGGCATCGCTGACGAACTGATGCTGAGCGATTTGCCATTTGCCGTGCCTGCGGTGCATGTGGACGCGCTGTGGCACCACCGAGTAGAGCGCGACGGCGGCCACGAGTGGCTGCGCAAGACGATTGCGGGCCTGGCGCTCAAGACGTTTGCGTGACGCCGCCCCGAACACAGCGCCCATGCCCGTCAAAATCCAGCTCCTGTCCGATCTGCACCTCGAAGTGCACCCCCACTTTGTGCCCACCCCCGCGCCAGGGGCCGACCTGCTGGTGCTGGCGGGCGATGTGGGCTCTTACCAAGGTGGATCGCTGCTCAAGGACGATGACTTCGGCTTGACCCGCTTCTCGCCAAACAATGGCTGGCCCACGCCCGTGCTCTACGTGCCCGGCAACCATGAATATGACGGGCTGGACTTTGATGCCACGCACGCGCGCCTGCGCCAGACCTGCGAGCGCCTGGGCATCACCTGGCTGGAGCGTGAGACCGTCACATTGCGACAGCTGACCGGCACCGCCCCACCCAACGTACGCTTCGTCGGCACCACGCTGTGGACCGACTTTGACGCACTCGGCCCCAGCAGCGTGCTGTCCGCCACCAGCAGCGCGTCCACCACATCGCCCAACGCCCTCGCGCAGCAGCTCAGGGCGCGCGACAAGGCCTTTAGCGCGGCCAACTATTACCTCAAGAAAGCCCTCACCACGCGCCACGGCGAAATAATGCTGGCCGAGCAAATGCGCGAGCAGGCGCTGGTCTGCCAGATGTGGCTGCGCGCAGCATTGAACGAACCCTTCGATGGCACCACGGTGGCCATCACCCACTTCGCCCCCAGCCTCAAAAGCGCCGACCCGCGCTACGGCATGACACCCGGCACCGCCGGTTTCTGCAATGCGCTGGACGATTTGCTGCCGCTGGCCGATGTGTGGCTGCACGGCCACCTGCATTCGCCCAGCGACTACATGGCCGGTGGCTGCCGGGTCGTTGCCAACCCGCTGGGCTACGCTCGCAAGAATGAGCAGGCGGGGTTCAGGGCCGCGTTTCATGTCGAAATACCGATAAAATAAGGCTGTAGCCCTCGTGTAGTGTGCATAAGCAGCTATTTATTTAGAAGCATGTTCAAATTCTTCGAATCCCGCATTGGCAACATGACAGCGCCGCAAGGCGAGGGCGATGGGGCCTCAGGTGCCACATCCGACACCGGCCCACCTCCCGCCTTGATGGCCTTCTACTGGCACTTCATGCGCCAGACCAAGGGCCTGTACATCACGATGCTCGCCACCGGCCTGGGCGTGGCGCTGATCGACACGCTGATGCCGGTGTTCATCGGCCGCCTGGTCGGGCTGATGACCTCCATCAATCCGGCGCAGGCGTTGAAGGAGCAAACCAACATGCTGGTGGCCATCGCGCTGCTGCTGTTGATTGGCCGGCCAGTGATGATTTTGCTGGACAGCCTGGTGCGCAACAACGCGGTGATTCCGGGCGTGACCACGCTGATCCGCTGGCAGAGCCACTGGCACGTGGTGCGCCAGAGTGGGCCGTTTTTCCAGAATGACTTTGCGGGGCGGCTGGCCAACCGCGTGATGAACACCGCCAACTCGCTGCGCGAAAGCGTGGTGTCGGCCATCCGCGCCATCTGGTACATAGTGGTGTACGGCCTCAGCGCGCTGGGGCTGATGCTGGCGTTTGACTGGCGGCTAGCCTTGCCGATGCTGCTGTGGCTGGCGGGATACGGCGTGTTTTTGCGCTATTTTGTGCCGCGCATGCGCGACTTGTCGCGCACCAGCAGCGAGGCGCGTTCGCTGGTGATGGGCCGCGTGGTCGACAGCTACACCAACATCATGACGGTCAAGCTGTTCTCGCGTGCGCAAGACGAGGACGCCTACGTGCGCGAGGCCATGGACGGCCACCGCGAGCGCATTGCCGCGCACATGCGCATGACCACGCGCTTCATGGCCACGCTGACCGCCCTGAATGCGCTGCTGGTGGTGGGCACGGCGGGCATCAGCATCTGGCTGTGGCAAGGCGGCACCATCAGCCCGGCGCAGGTGGCCACCAGCCTGCCGCTGGTTTGGCAGATTGCCAACATGGCCGGCTGGGTGAGCTGGGAGGTGTCGGGCATTTTTGAGAATATCGGCGTGGTGCAAGAAGGCATTCAAAGCATTGCCGTGCCGCATAGCCTGGTCGATGCGCCCAACGCCGTGGCGCTGCAGGTGCCGCACGGCGATATTCGGTTTGAAAACGTCAACTTCAGTTACGGCCAGCAAGCCACGGGCGGGCGGGCGGTGCTGCACGGGCTGAACCTGCACATACGCCCGGGCGAGCGCGTCGGGCTGGTGGGGCGCTCCGGCGCGGGCAAATCGACCTTGGTGAATTTGCTGCTGCGCTTTCATGACGTGGAGGACGGGCGCATTGTGATTGACGGTCAGGACCTGCGCGGCGTGACGCAAGAGAGCCTGCGCGGCGCCATTGGCATGGTGACGCAAGACACATCGCTGCTGCACCGCTCGATCGCCGCCAACATCCGCTATGGCCGCCCGGATGCGAGCGACGCCCAGGTTCAGCAGGCGGCAGCGCAGGCGCACGCGCATGAGTTCATTGCCGAGCTGCGCGACTGGACCGGGCGCACCGGCTACGACGCGCATGCCGGCGAGCGCGGCGTGAAGCTGTCGGGCGGGCAACGCCAGCGCGTGGCCCTGGCGCGCGTGGTGCTGAAAAACGCACCGATTTTGATTCTGGACGAAGCCACCTCGGCACTGGACAGCGAGATTGAAGCCGCCATTCAAGAGCAACTCGTCACCCTGATGCAAGGCAAAACCGTCATCGCCATCGCCCACCGCCTGAGCACGATTGCCCGCATGGACCGCCTGGTGGTGATGGACGCCGGCCGCATCGTCGAGCAGGGCACGCACGGCGAGCTACTGGCCCTGGGCGGGCACTACGCGAAGCTGTGGCAGCGGCAATCGGGCGGGTTTTTTGGCGGATGACTTGGCGAATGATGTGGCTGATGACTTAGCAGTTAACTTGGTCAATGATTCCGTACCGACGCAGGCGGAGGCTGAGGCGGACGCAATCAACAAGCCAATCACTGCGATGGGAACTGCCAAACCGATCCTGTAGCCTGTCAAAATGAAAAAAGTAGTAAAAATGCCGTTCGCCCACGTCCTACATAGATACTTTGCTATATTATTTATAGT
>JANYJD010000340.1 GCA_025358555.1 Rhodoferax sp. | reverse complement strand
TGATGCACTTCGCGGCTGTCCCTAAAGCGCACTTCGATCTTGGTCGGGTGCACGTTCACGTCCACCCGCGTTGGGTCGATCTCCACATACAGCGCATAGACCGGCTGGCGGTGGCCGTGCAGCACGTCTTCATAAGCGCTGCGTGCGCCGTGGGTCAATACCTTGTCGCGCACGAAGCGGCCATTGACGTAGCAAAACTGCTGGTCTGCGCGGGTGCGTGCGGCGTCGGGAATACCGGCGCGGCCCCAGACTCTTACTGCCTGCATGCCGTGCACTGCGGCCGTGCGGTAGTTCACCCGCACCGAGCGCGCCACAAATTCAGGGCCCAGCACATCGCCCAGCCGGACATCCAAAGCCTCAGCGGGCGTTCCAACGCAAGGCCGCCACTGCTCCACCAGCTTGCCTTCATGCCAGATCTCAAAGCCCACATCGGGCCGAGCCAATGCGTGGCGGCGCACCGCCTCAATGCAGTGCGACAGCTCGGTCGCGTCGGTCTTCAGAAACTTGCGCCGCGCAGGCGTGCTGAAAAACAGTTCTTTCACGTCCACCGTGGTTCCCGTGCTGCGCGCTACCTGTTTCAGCTCACCGGTGCGCCCCTCCAGAGAAAAAGCATCATATTGGCCTGTAGCCCTTGAGTGAATTGCACAGTCAGCTATTGAGTTAATAGCGGCCAGCGCTTCGCCCCGAAACCCCATGGTGCCGACCGATTCCAGATCAACCAGGCTGGTGATCTTGCTGGTGGCGTGGCGCCTGAACGCCAGCGGCAGCTCTTCACGCAGGATGCCGACGCCATTGTCCTCAACCGAAATGAGCCGCACGCCGCCGGCCAGCAGCCGCACGGTGACCTGGCGCGCACCCGCATCGAGCGCGTTGTCCACCAGCTCGCGCACCACGGACGCGGGCCGCTCCACCACCTCACCTGCGGCAATCTGGCTGATCAGATCGTCAGGCAGTTCGCGGATGGGGCGCCTCGGGGCGGCGTTCAAGTCTGGGGTCAGGCGTGCGTTCACCGCTGCATTTTAGGCGGCTGAATTACCGCGTGATGTTTCATGCAGTTCAGATCAAATATGCCCCAACGCCCGCAGAATCTTCTCAGGCGTCACGGGTTGCGACCACACTTGCGCATGCAGGGGCCGCAGCGCATTGTTGATGGCGTTGACCACGGCACCCGGTGCGCCTGCGGTGCCGGCTTCGCCCGCGCCCTTGGCCCCTAGCATGGAGCTTTTGGTGGGGGTTTCGATGTGCGCCACCACGATGTCGGGCATCTCTGCGGCCATGGGCACCAGGTAGTCGGCCATGCTGCCGTTTGTCATGAGGCCCGCGCCGTCGTACAGGCACTCTTCAAACAGCGCGCCGCCGATGCCCTGCACGATGGCGCCGCGAATCTGCTCGTCCACCAGCATCGGGTTGATGACGCGGCCACAGTCTTCGACCGCCCAGTGTTCGAGCAGTTTGACAAACCCGGTATCGGTATCGACTTCAACATAAGAGGCCTGCACGCCATTGGTGAAAATGAACGGGTAGTCTTTTTGCGCATAGTGGCGGGTCACCATCAGCTCGGGGGTAAACCCGGCGGGCAGGGTGTCGGGGCGGTAGTAGGCGATGCGGCCCAGCTCGGCCAGTGGCAGCAACGCTTCACCGGATACGGAATCGGCAACCATGCCCTCCACCAGCACCAGCGATTGCACCTCGCGTTTCAAAATCACAGCCGCCACTTGCAGGATGTTTGCCCGCAGCGCCAGCCCGGCCTGCAGCACGGCCTCACCGCCAATGCCTGCGCCGCGCGACGCCCAGGTGCCGCCGCCGTACGGCACGGTTTCGGTGTCGCCGGTGACGACGCGGATGTGCGCCATCGGCACGCCCACCGCATCGGCGGCAATCTGCGCAAAGATCGCCTCGGCCCCTTGGCCTTGCTCGCCCACACTGACCATTACGGCCACGCCGCCGCCGGGGTCCAGGCGCGCCGTGGCACCGTCCTGTGCCGAAATGCGCGCTCCACCCACGCCGTAAAAAGCCGCGCCGGGGTTGGTGAGCTCAATCAAGGTGGCAAAACCGATGCCGCGATAGATGCCCCGCGTGCGCAACTGCTGCTGCTCGGCCAGCAGGGCAGGGTAGTCCATCAGCGTCTCGATTTTGCGCAGGCAGGCTTCGTGGGACAGCAC